>JBGVHY010000225.1:0-2283 GCA_045122755.1 Acutalibacteraceae bacterium
TAGTAGCACTTGTTCATACGGTCGTAACCCTCGACAAGCACATCTAATTCCTTGCCAATAAAGCCTTCGGCAAGCTCATCATTTACAACCGACTGCTCGGTCATAAGCACCTCAAGTCTGCGCTGTTTTACATCTTCGTCAATCTGGTCGTCATAATCTGCCGCAGGAGTACCCTCCTCAGGTGAATAAGCAAATGCACCCATACGGTTGAATTTTGCGTTCTGAACAAACTCAGCCAAAACCTCAAAATCCTTTTCGTCCTCGCCCGGGAAGCCTACGATAAATGTAGTACGGATTGTGATATCAGGAATTTCTGCGCGAAGCTTGCCAACAAGACTTTTAAGAAATTCGCCGTCACCCTTGCGGTTCATTCTCTTTAAAACCTTACTTGATGCGTGCTGCATCGGGATATCAAGATAATGGAGCACCTTAGAGTTGCGTTTCATTGAAGCAATTAGCTCATCGGTAATTTTATCAGGATAAGCGTAAAGCATTCTTATCCACTCTATACCGTCAATTTTCTGCAACTCATCAAGCAACTGGGGCAATTTATATTCGCCGTATAAATCTTCGCCGTAACGAGTTGTATCCTGTGCGATAAGAATGATTTCCTTAGCGCCGTTTTGAGCTAGAGATTGAGCCTCAGCGATAACATTTTCCATCTCTCTTGAACGGAAAGCACCGCGAATCATCGGAATAGCGCAATAAGTGCATTTATTATCGCAACCGTCGGCAATTCTCAGATAAGCCGTATACGATGGAGTTGTAAGCATACGGTCGGCATTCATAAGCAGATTATTTTTATCCGAATAACAGCCGAAACTGTCGTTTTTCAAGACTTTTGAAACGATTTCGCAGATATTTTTATTCTCGCCGATACCTACAACTGCATCAACCTCAGGCATTTCCTTTAAAATTTCATCGCGGTAACGCTCAGCCATACAGCCTGTAACGATAATCGCTTTTAAAGTGCCTTTATTTTTTAATTCTCCAAGCTCGATTATGTTATCAATCGACTCCTGCTTTGCATCGCCGATAAAACCGCAGGTATTAACGATTATAACCTCAGCTTGATTTTCGTCTGCGGTTATCTCGTATCCGCCGTTTTGCAGGATTGACAACATAATCTCTGCATCTACCTGATTTTTCGGGCATCCAAGGGATACCATACCAACTTTAATTGCCATAAAAACTCCTAAAATTTATTTATACTTTTCTAATAAAAAACGCAAATCTACATAAACACTATAATCTGCATCATACTGTTTATAGTAAAATAAACCTTTTTTAATTCTGTCGTCTGAATTAACAATAAATTCATCCCATCCATTCAACTCAGCTAAAGATTTATCTTTAATCTTAATTTTAACCTGATAACCATAGTCTGAATCATCAAATGAAATTCCAACTTTTTTAAAACTATTTCCTTCAGCCTGATATGGTATAACGATGCTCATTTTTTCGTGTTTATCTGTAACAATAAATTCTTCCCCTGTAGCCAAATCGGTAACAACAATTTTTTCAATGTTATCGTAATCAACATCTATTCTTTTTTCAGGTAAATTCCACCAGATAATCACACCCACTAAAAGAACAGCAAGAATTATGCAAACGCTAACAAAAACTTTCTTTTTCATAAACAAACACCTTAAACATCTTTTTAAGAAAAATTGTCGACGGCATGATGAGGGCATCACGCCCTACAAATGTATGCAAGCTAAAAGTATGTCATTTTGAACGAATGTGAGAAATCTCCACTACAACCAATTAGTTGAGATTCTTCGTCGCTATCGCTCCTCTGAATGACGCATATGTAACCTTTCCAATCCATCGCGTAAGCGATACTTACACAACCCTCCTCTATCAAGGGGAAGTGGGTTTTGCCAAACAAAACTTGGAGGGGTTGCAATCCCTTAAGCCTCAATCTCACTTTCAACCAAATCCATAGCGGATTTTATCACATTATAAGTATAGCCTTTGCGTTGCAAGGCGGCGAACATTCGGCGGTTGATTTTTTCATCAACCGAGAATGTAGGATATTTTATGCGGATAATTTCAGCCGCAGAACTTACCTCGTCATCGCAAAACTCCTCGGCGATATTATCAGCAATCTCGCGCGACACGCCTTTCATACACAACTCGGTAATAATCGCGCGTTTTCCTAAGCGGCGGTTAACCTTTAGATTATACGCAAAGTTATAGGCAAAACGTTCATCATCAATTACGCCGGCTTCGGCAAGTGTTTCCACCGCTTCGCACGCAGCATCTTCATCAAATTTATCC
>JBGVHY010000226.1:0-4393 GCA_045122755.1 Acutalibacteraceae bacterium
TTTCTGCCAAAACATAAGTGATGATCTTCACATCTTCCTCAGTCTCTAAATCTCTCGGTGTCGTCGTACTTTTACCAATACTCTTTATCGGTGCATGATAATTTTCTCGATTAACCGGTGTTTGATCTTCTCCGTTTGCAAACATATGGAGAACTAATCCCATCTTACCAAGTTGTCTCTGCAATAATCGCGGATCCGTTTTTGCCAGATCTCCTATGGTATGGATTCCAAAAAGATTTAACTTCTTTTGTGTAGATCTTCCAACATAAAGCAGATCTTCAATCGGTAACGGCCAGACTATCTTCTGATAATTAGCTTTATCAATCACAGTAATTGCATCCGGTTTCTTGTAATCTGAACCTAATTTGGCAAATATTTTGTTCCAACTTACACCAATGCTCACAGTAATCCCAAGCTCACGTTTAACGCGTTCACGGATCTCATCGGCAATTTGCCTTCCACCACCGTAAAGATTTACGCTGTCGCTAACATCAATCCACGATTCATCAATTCCGAAAGGCTCGATAATATCGGTATAATCAGTCAGAATTTTGTGAACTTCTTCGGAAAATCGCATATAAAGAGGGAAGTTCGGCGGAATAACAATTAAATTAGGACATTTCTGCTTTGCCGACCATAAAGGTTCACCAACTTTTAAATCAAACCTTGATGCAATCTCGTTTTTAGTTAAAATTATGCCGTGACGACTTTTGTCACTTCCGCCGACTGCAACAGGCTTGTTTCGTATCTCGGGTCTGTGCAGACACTCAACCGAAGCGTAAAACTTATTGCAGTCAATGTGTAAAATTGTCCTTCCCATAATTATATCACCCACAGAACAAATGTTCGATATAATTATTTTACACCTGAAACTCTGTTTTGTCAATAGGAAAATAGGAGAAAAACAAGTTTGACGACTTGTTTTTTTGAATGGCAGATGGGTTCAAGTTCCATACGTGAATTTAAATATAAAAATAAAAAGTAGCAACCGAAGTTACTACTTTTCTTGGTGCGGCAAATGGGACTTGAACCCATACGTCAAAGACACACGCCCCTCAAACGTGCCTGTCTGCCGATTCCAGCACTGCCGCATATTTAGTTTTTTGAGGTTGTTTTCACAACGTTTAAGATTATAGCAAAAGAACACTCATTTGTCAAGGGGTATTTTAAATTTTTTTCAATTTTTTTCTTTTGTCATATTCGCGGCGGATTTTTAATATATTTTAACAAAACGGACAAGGCAGGAATTATATGGATTTAAAAGCTAAAGAAGTGTTATCATTTTTTCCATTAGGATTGGTTGAACAACTGAAAACACATCTTGACGGAAATATACAGGAAATAAGACTAAGGCTTAATAAAGATGTATGTATTATGAAAAATTCCAAAAATATCGTTTTAAACGGTATTATAACCGATGAACAAATGATTGACGAGATATTTGCCGATATTTGCGAAAATTCGATTTATGCTCATCAGGATGAGATAAATCAAGGCTTTGTAACTATAAAAGGCGGTAACCGAGTCGGAATCTGCGGAACTGCAGCAGTTGAAAACGGAAAGATAATCTCGGTAAAAGATATTACCTCTCTTAATTTCAGGGTTTCGCGCGATTTTGTAGGTTGTGCAAAAAAAATAATGCAGAAATGCTTAGATAATATTATAATTGCAGGACCGCCTTCCAGCGGTAAGACAACCCTGATTCGCGATATTGCAAGAACTTTGTCAAGTCAGAACAAAAAAGTCTGTGTTATTGATGAGCGCTTTGAAATAAGCGGAACGGTAGATGAATTCGATTTAGGAGTTATGACTGATGCTTTAAAAGGCTATAAAAAGGCTTACGGCATCTCTTTGGCACTCAGAACTCTTTCTCCGCAGACTATCATTTTTGATGAAATAGGCACGCTGGAAGAATGCGAAAGCGTATTTGAAAGCTTAAACAGCGGTGTGAATATAGTTACTACTGTCCATTGCGATGGAGAAGAACAGTTTTTTAAAAGACCTGTTTGTAAAAAGCTGCTTGAAAGTGGATTTTTTAATAATATTGTATTTTTAGGCTCAACTGCAGGTGAGATAGAAAAAATATGTGAGATAAACGGAGACAGAATATGCGGATATGCGGAATATTGATAATTGGTTTTTGTGTGGCAGCTGTTGGGTTTTATATTACCAATCGATTGATTTTAAAATCAAAACAGCTAAGCAAAATAATTTATCTAATTAATTTTACCGAGCAAAAAATCAAATACAGAAAAGAAACAGTTAAAGAAATTTTAAGCAGTATTTCCAAGGATAAAGATTTTGGATTCTTATTTAATGATAAAATAAGTTTTGAAAAAATCTGCTTTGAAAATTGCGCTTTATACATAGAAAATGAACAGAAAAAATCATTGTATGATTTCTTTTCAGGTCTTGGAAAATCTGATTTAAACGGACAAGTCGAGCATTGTAATTTATACAGAGAAATTTTTGAAAGCTATCTTTTAAAAAATGATGAAGAAAACCGCAGTAAAATCAAGCTTTACCCGTCTTTATCCATATTGCTCGGAATGCTTGTTATTTTGATATTGTTTTAAGGAGAGTAAAATGGAAGTTGATTTGATATTTAAAATTGCCGCTATAGGCATAATCGTAGCAGTTTTAAATCAGGTATTAATCCGCTCAGGTCGTGAAGAACAAGCTATGATGGTAACTCTTGCAGGCATTGTGGTAGTGCTTATGATGCTTGTAGAGCAGATTGCGGATTTATTTGAAACAGTAAAATCGGTTTTCGGATTATGAATATTGCTGCTATTGTGGGCGTTGCACTTGTCAGCGCTTCGATTATCGTATTACTGCGCAAAAATACACCTGAATTTGCTGTTCCTGTTTCTGTAGTCGCATCTATGATTATTTTGCTGGTATCAATAGTTTTCGCAAGCGATATATTTAAGAAAATCGAAGAAATTGCATCTTTTTCAGCAGTTTCTTCGGATAATATCAAGGTGATTTTCAAAGCATTGGGTGTTTGCTATATAACTCAGATTGGAAAAGATATTTGTAATGATTGCGGCGAAAGTGCGCTTGGGGACAAGGTTGATTTAGCAGGTAAGATAACAATTGCGGCTATGTCACTCGGTATTGTTACGCAGGTGCTTGAAATAATAACGGAGATAATCGAAAAATGAAAAAGACGTTGATTATATTTCTGCTGATGATTTGTTTTGTAAATGCAACTGTTAGCGCAGAAACTTTTGAATTTGATTTGAATGAAGAAACTGATTTGTATACGCAGATGTACGAAGATTATAAGGCGGACGAGCTGATAGAAAGTGCTCCTGATGAGGTTCAGGATTTCTTTGGACATTTCGGGATTACACCGTCTGACCCGTTTTCTTTTTCGGAGCTTTTTAGTGAGGAAGGATTTGAATATCTAAAAGGCTACATATTAAGCTCTTTAACCTCACCGCTGAAAAACACAGGAATAATATTTATTTCGATAATTATATGCGCTTTTTGTAATTCGCTGACCGACAACAGTTTACAAGTAAACCATTCAATGAATACTATCTGCGTTTTATCGGTTATCTCAGTTGTGATTTTGCCGATAAGCTCGATTATTACCGATGCGATGGATACTGTCAGCACAGTAACGGTATTTATGGGAGTATTTATACCGATTTTCGCGGGAATATTGATAGCCTGCCTTAAAAGTGGAACAGCGGCGGTGTATTCATCGGTTATGTTTTTTGTTTGCGAGGCGGTATCTTACTGCTGTAAAACATTTGTATTGCCGTTTGCAAATTGCTTTACAGCACTTTCTGTAGCAACAGGCTTGACCGGCTCGTCACCGTTAAGCGGAGTAACAAGAATACTGAAAAAAGCTGCATATATAGTGATTACCGGTGCAATGGCGGTGTTTTTAGCGGTGCTTTCAATCCAGACGGTAGTCACAAGTACCGCGGATACAGCGGCAACCAAAACAGCAAAATTTTTTATATCATCTTTTGTACCTATAATCGGACCTTCAATCAGCGAAAGTCTTGGCTCGTTAAAAGGTTGCATCGGATTGCTGAAATCATCAGTTGGAATTTATGCAGTTATTGCAATTTTGATAATGTTTGTTCCTATTATTATAAAAATTATTGTGTTGAAGCTTACTCTCGCATTCAGCGCCGATATTTCGGATATATTTTCGATTAATTCAATAAAATGCGTTCTAGAAGCGCTGAATCAGGCTTTGTCCATCGTGCTTTCGGTGGTGTTATGCGTGGCATTAATGTTTGTATTTTCGATAACTATAATAGCAGTTGCAGGAGGCTCAGTATGAATACGCTTAAAGAAATCGTTATTTCATTAATATTTTCCGCGGTTGCAGTGGGACTTTGTGAATTGCTTATACCGAAAAATTCAT
>JBGVHY010000227.1:0-2058 GCA_045122755.1 Acutalibacteraceae bacterium
CAGACCGATTACCGCAGCGGCTGACCCTGTTGCAGCTTATAACAGATGCTGTGATGAGTTTATAGGCTGATGAAAAATATAAAAATTATACATTTGAGGGTGTTCACCCTACAAATGAAGGGTATGAATTTATCATTCCGACCTTAATAAATACTATAAAATCAATATTTTAAATAAGAGAGGTGCTTTTAAAATGGAAGGATATAAGAGAGAATTTATTCAGTTTTTAGAAAGCGCGGGCGTTTTGAAATTCGGCGATTTCACTGCTAAATCAGGAAGAAAAATTCCTTATTTCATCAATGCAGGCGATATTAAAACAGGTGAACAAATTTTAAAACTCGGCGAGTTTTACGCTAAAGCATATTTTGAAAAAGTTGGTAACAAAAAAGCAGTTCTTTACGGACCTGCTTACAAAGGTATTCCGATTGCTGTATCAGTTTCAACTGCGCTAGCAAGAGAAGGACTTGACGTTCCTTTCTTCTTCAACCGCAAAGAAGAAAAAGACCACGGCGAAGGCGGTGTGTTTGTAGGTTATAAACCGACTGCAGGCGAAGAAATCGTTATCGTTGAAGACGTTATTACCGCAGGTACTGCTATTCGTGAGAGTATGGAAAACCTTAAAAGCCTTGATGGTACAAAGGTTATCGCAACTTTCGTTATGGTTGACAGAAAAGAAAAAGGTAAAACCGAAAAAAGCGCAATGCAAGAAGTTGCAGATGAATTCGGCTTCCCTGTTTATTCTGTTGTTGATGTTTACGATATTATCGAGTACCTTGAAGAAGACAAGAAAAATAAAGAAAACGTAGAACGCATTAAAAACTACCTTGCTGTAAATGGAGCAAAATAAAAATGGAAAACAGATTTGATACTCAGCTTCTTATCGAAGGAACTGACCTTGATGAAGACGAAATTCATGATTATATATTAGAGCATTTCAAGGGCGACTGCTTACTTGCAGTCGGTGATGAGGACTTGATTAAAATTCATTTTCACACCGACAAGCCATGGGAAATTCTCGAATATGCAGCTACTCTCGGCGATATTCACGATATAGTTGTTGAGAATATGGAGCGTCAGGAAAAAGGATTGAAAGGATAAAGCAATGAGAAGTGTAATTGACATACTAGATTTATCGGTGGAAGAGCTTGAAAAGCTTATAAAAACCGCAAACGATATTATCGACAATCCAAAAAAATATGCACACATCTGCGATGGCAAAAAGCTTGCAACACTGTTCTTTGAACCGTCTACCCGTACACGCCTTTCATTTGAGGCGGCTATGTACGAACTCGGCGGTCACGTACTCAGTATGTCGGACGCAGGATCTTCCTCTGCCGCAAAGGGCGAAAGTGTTGCGGATACTGCGAAAACCATCAGCTGTTATGCTGATATTATCGCTATGCGCCACCCGAAGGAAGGCGCGCCGATGGTAGCGGCTTTGAACGCATCTATTCCTGTTATTAATGCGGGTGACGGCGGTCATAACCATCCTACCCAGACTTTAGCTGACCTACTTACAATCAGTCGCGAAAAAGGCGGTTTTGAGAATCTCACAATCGGTCTTTGCGGTGACTTGAAATTCGGCAGAACTGTTCATTCGCTTATCTCTGCATTATCACGTTATAGCGGCATTAAGTTTGTGCTTATCTCCCCTCAGGAGCTTAAACTACCAAGCTATGTAAAGAAAGATATTTTACAAAAAAACAATATCGAATATATTCAGACTACTGACCTTGAGGATGCAATGCCTGAGCTTGATATTCTTTACATGACAAGGGTTCAGCGTGAGCGTTTCTTCAACGAGGCGGATTATTTAAGACTTAAAGACAGTTATATTTTAACTCCTGAAAAACTTAAAAATGCAAAGTCAGACCTTAGCATTATGCATCCGCTGCCGAGAGTTAACGAGATTTCTGTAAGCATAGACGACGACCAGAGAGCTTGTTATTTCAAGCAAGTGCTCAACGGCAAATATATGAGAATGGCATTGATTTTAATGCTTCTCGGTTTGGAGGCTTAAGGTATGAAAATAGATGCTATTGTAAACGGTATTGTTAT
>JBGVHY010000228.1:0-2920 GCA_045122755.1 Acutalibacteraceae bacterium
ATAATTTCCGTATCGGAATTAAGACGTTCCGTAACGGAATTAAAAAGCGCAGAATTTTCTGTAACAGAATTAAACGTCGCTGAAATTTCTGAAATGGAATTAAAACGAAGGAGAAAAAGAAAATGGAAAATAAAAAAACCAAAAATACCGGCAGATTTATTAATCTGCTTGTAGGCCCTGTTGCGTTTTTACTTCTTTATCTGCTTATGCCTATGGGAGGCAGTGTAACTTATGCACAGGCAGGCGCTATCGGTACGGTCGTATGGATGGCTTACTGGTGGATTACAGGCCCTGTTGATTATGCCGTAACCGGTCTTTTGCCAATCGCTATAAACGCGGTGTTCCAGATAGCAAATGTAGGTGAGACAGATGCATTCAAGACAGGTATGTCCAATCTTTTGTCAAAATACGCAGATTCGACAATTATGCTTATCCTTGGTGCTTCGCTTATCACCGCGGCATGGAGTGAAATCGGGCTGGATAAACGAGTTGCGACAAAATTTCTCTCGCTTATCGGTAATAATATGCGAGCTCAGCTTACTTTCTGGTATGTTCTTACAACCCTTATGTCAGCCGTTCTGCCGAATGCGGTAGTTTGTGCGGCTATCACACCTATTGCGGTTTCAATGCTTAAATTCGTAGGAGAAGGAGATATTTCAAGCAGTAAAAAAGCTTCAATGGTACTCCTTACTATTGCATACGGTGCAGGTGTAGGCGGTCTTGCTTCACCACTCGGCGGTGCTATGAACCTTACTGTAATCAACTACATAAATGAGATTGCACAAACCGAGCTTACATATGTTGTATGGTTTATTAAGTTCCTTCCTATTATGATTGTGCTTGTTGTAAGTAACATTATTTTCTTAAGATTATGCTGTAAAAAAGACGAGGCGCTCTCGGGCTCAAAAGAGTATTTTATCAATGAATACAAGGCAATGCCTAAAATGAGCAGAGAAGAGATAATTTCGCTTATATTCTTCCTTGTTCCTACAGTTCTTTCGTTCTGCCAGCCGCTTTACAAAGCATATTTACCGGGACTTCAGCCTGCATATCTGTTTATTATCTTTGGTATTCTTTCGTTCCTTATCAAAAAGGAAGACGGCAATAGAATGATGAACTGGAAATCAGCTGAGAAAAATGTTGTTTGGGATATGATTTATATCTTCGGAGGCGGTCTTGCAATCGGTACAATGCTTACCAATTCAGGCGCTGACAAGATTATCGGTAACGTTATGAACAGCCTCGGCGTAGGTGGCGGTTTCTTAATGATTCTCGTAATCGTAGCTTTAACCGTTATTATGTCAGATGTAACAAGTAATACCGCAACCGCAGGTATCGCAGTTCCGATTGTAATTGCTATGTGTGGCGGTGGTGCTTCGGCAATTCCTTATGTATTTGCCGCTACAATCGGTGTAAACCTTTCTTATATGCTCCCGACATCTATTCGTGCAATTCCTGTCGGATACGGCTTGTCGCCTAAGTTTATGCTCAAAAAAGGTGTGCCGATGACCGTTATTGTAATTCTTCTTATGACGATTACAGCATATATTTTGATGAAAACAGGCTTCTGGGCAACCACAGCATTATAAAAAATCAAAGCACTTGAGGAATTAAAATTCCGCGAGTGCTTTTTCTTTTAATGTAAATTCTGTTTTAACAAATTAATTGACATATGAGCAGTTTCAAGTTATAATATACTATGTATATTGGCGGAATATGAGAAAAAGATAAAACGGAGTTGAATTTATGGAGGTCTTTCCAACCGTTTCGGTTGTTATTCCTATTCATAATGAGGAAAGATATATTGAAGCTTGTCTTGATTCATTGCTCAATCAGGACTACCCTATACATCTTGTTGAGGCGATTTTGGTCGACGGTATGTCAACAGATACTACAAGGGAAATTATTGAGGAAAAATACACCTCCAAATATAGCTTCATTAAAATGATAGATAACCCTGAAAAAACAGTTCAGTATGCTCTTAATTATGGAATTAAGGAAGCTAAGAATGAGTATATCGTTCGCTTTGATGCTCATTCCGAGTATGCTACTGACTATATTTCAAAGTGTATTGAATATCATCTTAAAACCGATGCTGACAATATCGGCGGACCTAATATCGTTATGGGTAAAACCCCTGTTCAAAAGGCAATTGCGGCGGCTTATTATTCGGCGTTTGCCTTGGGCGGCGGACGTAATCATATTGAAGGGTACGAGGGCTATTCTGATACTGTTTCTTTCGGTTCGTTTTTGCGTTCAACCGCTGAAAAATTAAACTATTTTGATGAGGATTTAACCTTAAACGAAGATGATGATTTTAATTTCAGGCTGATTGAGCAAGGCGGTAAGGTTTATATTACCCCTGAAATCCGCAGTACCTATTATCCGCGCGATAATTACAGAGCACTTTTCAAGCAGTATTATCTTTACGGCTTCTGGAAGGTTGCGGTTATCAAAAAGCATAAAAAACCTGCAAGACTTTCGCATTTAGTGCCGCTGATGTTCTTTATGTTTGTTACCTTCGGCGCGATTCTTGCTTGTGTTTTGCCTTGGTTCAAATGGATTTATTTCGGTATTTTAGCGCTTTATGTTGCGATTGATTTTACCGTTTCGTTTAAATCAAAATATATTACAACGCGTATTGGGCGGTTGCGCCTTGCTTGGATTCATTTTGTATTGCATTTTTCTTACGGTCTTGGTTTCTTTGCAGGAATTTTCAAATTCGCGTTTAAAAAGTGGTAATAAAATATGGCTTATAAAATAAGTGATACCGAAACTTATGAGTTGCAGCGCAAATCTCTAGAAATGCTTTTGTTTTTCAAGGATTTTTGCGAAAAACACAGCTTGAAATTTTTCTTCTGCGGAGGTTGTCTTATCGGCGCAGTAAGAGAAGGCGGTTTTATCCCCTGGGACGATGATG
>JBGVHY010000229.1:0-3381 GCA_045122755.1 Acutalibacteraceae bacterium
AAGCTTACATCAAAAATCTATTACTGTAAGTTCTTTTTCACCATCATTAAGTCAGGAGCCCTGACATGCATTCACCATCATTAAAAGCATTAATATAGATTTATAACTGACCAAGCTTACATCAAAAATCTATTACTGTAAGTTCTTTTTCACCATCATTAAGTCAGGAGCCCTGACATGCATTCACCATCATTAAAAGCATTAATATAGATTTATAACTGACTAGGCTTACCATATAAATCTTTTAAATCAGCTTATGGCAATCAACTTATTATGTAAGCTCAAATCACTTTAATAATTTATTTGTCTTTAAATGATTATGAAAAAATTGCTTTTAGTAATCGATTTATTATGTAAGCTCAAACACTTTAATAATTTATTCGTCTTTAAATGATTATGAAAAAATTGCTTTTAGTAATCGGTTTATTATGTAAGCTCAAATCACTTTAATAATTTATTTCTCTCTGAATGATTATGAAAAAAACACTTGACAAAATATACTTCTTCGCATATAATACAAACATAAATATATTAAACCGTTGAGGAAGAGTAAGTAGTTTATCTTCCCGATTTACAGAGAGCCGCTAAATGGTGCAAAGCGGTAGTCGGAATTTAAACGAATGGACTTCTGAGGATGACCGAAAGAGCTTAAAGCTTTAGTAGCATTCATCGGGGAATGAGCGCCCGTTATCAATGCTCACTTGTATATTCAGTACAAGAGTTAAGGCGGATACTTTAAGTATCAACTTGGGTGGTACCGCAGGATTAGATTTTTATTCCTGTCCCTTGAAATTTCAAGGGACAGGATTTTTTATTTTCATCAAAAGGGGATTTTCTTTATGAAACTTTTAACAAAACGATGGCGAATTTCTTTTTAACCTAATAAAAACAAAAATTATTATCTAACAATTTATTTTTAAGGAGAAATTAATCATGAAAAAAATATTTGCACTTGTTTTAACTTTAGTATTGGCTTTATCATTCGCTTCTTGTGGCAACAAAGAAACAGGCAGTGAAGCATCTGCTAAAAAATCGATTGGTATTATCCAGTTCGGTTCACACGGCTCTTTAAACAACTGTTATGACGGTATTATCAAAGGCCTTGAAGAAAACGGCATTAACCTCGACGAATGTGAGGTTGAACTTCTTAACTCAAACTTTGATGCAAGCGTTTCACAGACTCAGGCAAACACACTTGTAAACAAAAATGTTGATGTAATCATCGCAATTGCAACTCCTTCAGCAGTAGCCGCTGCAAACGCAGCCGCTGACAAGGATATTCCTGTTGTTTACTGCGCAGTTACAGACTCAACCGTTATGGAAAACTACACAAACATTACAGGCGCTTCTGATATCCCGAACTTTGATAAACAACTAGAAGTCGTAACAGGCTTTATGGGCAAAGATGATGTAAAAATCGGCGTTCTTTACTCAACTGAGGAGTCTTCTTCACCTGTTCAGGTTGAAAACCTCAAAAAAGCGGCTGAAAAATACAGCGGTATGGAAATTCTTGATTCAGCGGTTGCTGACATCACAACGATTGATGCTAAAACAGAAGAACTTATCGAACGCGGTGTAGATTGCTTTGTAAACTTACTTGATAACACAATCGTTGGTAAACTTGAAACTAATATTTTACCTATCACTAATGAGAAGAAAATCCCTATTTTCGGCTCAGAAATCGAGCAGGTTAAAGTAGGTTGTGTAGCTTCAGCTTCAATTGAATATGTAAACGTTGGTAAGCTTTCAGGTCAGGCTGCAGCTTCAATTCTCAAAGGCGAGAAAAAAGCTGATGACATCCCTGTTCAGACTATAACAGAGCCTGACAACTACTACAGTTCGGCGGTTTGTGAAGCTTTAGGTCTTACTGTTCCTACAGACATCACAGCAACAGACGTTGCAAAATAATTCACTTTTTAAAAAGGACTAAATTTATATGCTTTTCTTTTCCACAACAATAGACGGTCTTCAAATGGGACTTGTGTTTGCGGTATTAGCCCTCGGCGTCTATATCTCTTATTCAATTCTTGATTTTCCTGATTTGTCAGTTGACGGCACTTTCCCATTAGGCGGTGTTATCTGTACTATTTTGATGCTCAAGCTCGGAATCAATCCGATTTTAGCTACAATTCTTACATTTATATCAGGACTTATCGCAGGAACAATTACAGGTATCTTGCACGTTAAATTCAAAATCACCAGTCTGCTTGCAGGAATTATTGTTATGACAGGTCTGCTCTCGGTAACCTTGGCGCTGACTCAGTTGCTCACCAGAACAGGTCAGACAACAACGATTTTCTCATTCCGCAGTGAGAATTTAACGGGTATTTTCGGCGGCGAGGCGCTCACATCACTTGACAGCGATATCAGGGATTACGTAATCCTTGCAATCCTCGCATTAATCGTAATTGTTGTGAAAATCATCATTGATTTGTTCCTCAAAACAAAACTTGGCTATATGATTAAAGCAACGGGCGATAACGAGAATTTGGTTGTAACTCTCGGCAAGAATGTCGGCAACTACAAAATTTTAGGACTCGCTCTTGCAAACGGATTTGTTTCTGTTTCAGGTGCGCTCTACGCTCACCTTTATATGCAGTACGATAACACTTGCGGTACAGGAAAAGTTGTACTTGCACTCGCATCGGTTATTATCGGTCTTGCAGTATTCTCGAAAATCCGCATCTGCAAGGATACAACTGCAGTTATCTTCGGCGCAATTATTTACTCGCTTTGCTTGAATTACCTTGTGCTTGTTGATACAAACGGAATTTATCTTAAACTCCTCAACGCAACACTTTTCGCCATGATTCTTATTTTCAACGAAAAGGTAAAAAGCCTTGCAAAATCCAAATCGGGAGGTAAACTGAAATGATAGAACTTAAAAACATTTCTAAAATTTACAATCCCGGTACTGTGACTGAAATGTGCCTTTTTGATAACTTTAACCTTACTGTTAAGGATAAAGAATTTATATCAATCGTAGGCTCTAACGGCAGCGGTAAAACATCGCTTCTCAATATTATCTGCGGAAGTATTCCCATAGAAAACGGCGACGTTTTGATTGATGGCAAAAGTATAAATAAACTTCACGAGTACCAGCGTTACCGTAAGATGGGTAGAGTTTATCAGAACCCTGCAATGGGCAACTGCCCGAATATGACTATTCTTGAAAATATGTCACTCGCGGATAATAAAGGCAAGCCTTTCGGACTTTCATTCGGCGTAAATAAAAAGCGCGAGAATTATTATAAAGAACAGCTCGCAACTTTAGGACTCGGTCTTGAAGATAAAATGGGTGTAAAAGTCGGCTCACTTTCAGGCGGTCAACGACAGGCAGTTTCGCTTGTTATGGCTACTCTTACACCAATTGATTTTCTT
>JBGVHY010000230.1:0-6886 GCA_045122755.1 Acutalibacteraceae bacterium
ACTCTCTCAAGCGGCAGTTGAAGTTTTGGCAGTTATCGCTTATAACCAGCCTGTAACCAAAAGTGTTGTTGAGCAGGTACGAGGAGTTGACTGCTCAGGAGTTATCTATTCGCTTTGCGAAAAAGGACTTATTGAGGAAAAAGGCAGACTCGAACTCCCGGGTCGTCCGCTGGTTTACGGCACAACCGATAACTTTTTACGTTGCTTCTCAATGCGTTCTTTAGGTGATTTACCACCGCTTCCGCAAGATGATGAAAAAGAAGAAAATGACAATACTATAGAAGAAAATACAACCGATGAGGTATAAAAAGTGATTTTTCTTTATATATTACTTGGGCTTTTAGCCTTAGTCACACTTATTCTTATAACACAAGTAAGAATAAAGCTGGAATTTTCGGGTAATTTAAACTTAAAAATTTATTTTGGATTTTTCAGAATACCCGAAAAGCTATTCCGAAAAAAAGACAAAAAGAATAGAAAAAAGAAAACTGAATCCAAGTCTGAAACCCAGAAAAAAACGGCTAATAAAGAGAAAAAGACGAGCAAGCTTATGCAGAATATTAAGAAAAAAGGCTACTACAACTCTCTTGTTGAGGTGCTCGAGTTTTTAAAGCCTGTTTTATCTGCGATTGAGAGCTTTGCAGCTAAAATCAAGGTCAATCCTCTGATTGTAAAAATTAAAATGACCGGCTCTGACGCAGCTGAGCTTGCAATTGATTACGGAAGATTTTGCGCGGTTTATTATCCTTTAATAAAACTTGTTGAATCAAAAACCAACTGCAAAAATATCGATTCTAATGTTTTTGTTGATTATGTATCAAGTAATAACGAAATTTATGTTAAAACAGAACTTAAAATCCGTTTAATCTATGCAGTGACAAATGGATTTAAAATAATACTTGAGTTTATTAAATTTAAAGACAAATTCAATTAAAGAAAGGAATTTTTATACTATGAGCGAGAATATTAAAGACATTATGGGTGTTACAATGGATAAAATCAAGGCTATGGCTACTGCTGATACCATTATCGGCGACCCGATTGTTTTATCCGATACAGTTACCTGTATTCCTGTTTCAAAAGTATCTTACGGTTTCGCTTCAGGCGGCTCTGATTTCGGCAAAACCACTCCGCAGACAAAATCTAACTTCGGCGGTGGCGGCGGTGCCGGTATGAGCGTAACCCCTGTTGCCTTCCTTGTTTTACAGGACGGCAATGTTAAAATTCTTAACATCGGCGAGGAAGCTTCAGGCATTGAAAAGATTATAAACGCTCTCCCTGATGCAGTTGAAAAACTCAACAAAACTTTAAAGAAGAACAAAGAAGAAACAACAGAAGAATAACATTTTACCCTCACCTGCCGCATATATTTTATGGGCAGGTGAATTGATTTGATTAAAAAAATATTATCTTTTTTTCTGATTACTGTTGTATTTTTTTCAAATACAGTTTATAATGCAGAAGCATACTCAGCTTTAAGCTACTGCCTTTATGACCCTGTGCTTAATAAGGTAATCGCATCTTCGGATATGGATAGAAAGCTTTCAATGGCAAGCACAACTAAAATTATGACCGCATTGATTGCCTGTGAGATTTGCGATTTATCCGAGATAATTGAAGTTAGCGATAAAATGATTGCGGTTGAAGGCTCATCAGTCGGCTTGCAGGTCGGCGATAAGATAAGCTACGAGAGCCTGCTTTACGGAATGATGCTTGAATCAGGAAATGATGCGGCACTTTGTATTGCTGTGAGCATCTCAGGCTCACAGGAAAGCTTTGCGGCGCTGATGAACGAAAAAGCAAAGCAGATTGGTATGAAAAACAGTAATTTTGTAACTCCTAACGGACTTGATGACGAATATCATTACTCAACAGCTTATGATATGGCGGTCTTAGGAGGATTTGCTATGAATAACGAGTTGTTTGCAAAAATCGTTGGCACTAAGAAGTACAAAGCGGTTTACAACGACGGCGAAACCTACCGCACCTATTACAATCATAACCGTCTGCTCTCCTCTCTTGAAGGCGCTGAGGGTATAAAAACAGGCTTTACAAAAAAATCAGGCAGATGCTTGGTTACAAGCTGTTGCCGCAACGGTGTAAGGCTGATAGCGGTAACGCTGAACGACGGAAACGACTGGAAAGACCACCGCGATTTATATGATTACGGATTTAAACAATATCAACAGGTTACCTTGCCGAAGGTTAATAAATATATTGACATCGCAGGCGGTAAAACCAATGAAATAAAAGCTGAATCGGTTGATACTGATATTTATTTTTATGATGGATTATACTCGGATATAAAGAAAAAAATATATGTACCGAAGTTTTTATACGCCCCTGTTAAAAAAGGCGATAAAGTCGGATATGTCGAGTATATTTACAAAGATGCGGTGATTGCAACCGCCGATATAAAGGCGCTCGAAAACGCAAAAGCGAAATCAACAGACAGCGTAGAAGAAACGAGTTTTGATAAATTCATTAAAGTACTCGCTTTAATGCTAAGCATAAAATAAGAACGGAGAAAATATGGAAAAGAAAGAATTAAGACTGCAAAAATTTATGTCTGAATGTGGAGTTTGCTCCAGAAGAAAAGCCGAAGAATTAATTCTTCAGGGCAAAGTAAAGGTAAACGGAAAAATCGCAAATTTAGGTGATAAAGTTCACCCTTACAGAAATAAAGTTGAGGTACAGGGCAAGCTCATAAAACGCCAAAAAGAAAAAAGATATATTATGCTTCATAAACCAAGAGGCTTTGTTACTACCCTTTCGGACGAAATGGGCAGAAAAGATATTACAATGCTTACCGAGGATATCGGCGAACGCGTTTATCCTGTCGGCAGACTTGATAAAAACTCAGAAGGCTTGCTATTGCTTACAAATGACGGCGAATTTGCCAATATGATGGCACACCCGAGAACTCACGTGCCGAAAACCTACCGCGTTACTGTAAGACCGCCTGTAACTGATGAAATGCTTAATTCCCTCATAACAGGTGTAAAGCTTGATGACGGTTATATTACCGCACCTGCTGAGGCTCAGATTGTTCAATCAGAGGATAACCGAATTGTTATTTTAATGACCATTTTTGAGGGAAAAAACCGACAGATAAGAAGAATGTGCGAGACGCTCGGAATTGAGCTTATACGCCTTAAGAGAATAGCTATCGGCGATCTAAGGCTCGGTATGCTACCTCAAGGCAAATGGCGCGATTTAAGTGAGCAAGAAGTACGCTCATTATATTCTGAGGCAAAAAGACAAGCTATACCTAAAGCACCTACAAAGAAAAGGAGAAAAAGATGATAGAAATTAAAAAAGCGGATAATTCATTTAAAATCGAACATAATATCCGTAATGAGGCTTATATCTGTATGGACAAGGGTGAGGTTTTAGGAATTTTACAGTATAAAACCGAAGGTAAAGATTTGATTTTAACTAAACTCCAATGTGAAGAAAATATGATTGCAGACGGACTTGTCCGCCAAACCATGAGCAACGCGCTTGACAACGGCAGCGAGTTCTGCAAGTTCGACGGAGAGGTTCAAAAAAGACTTTTTGAGATAAGAATCATTAAAAATATCAACCAAAATTTGATTGATATTCTCGACTTTTTTATGAAGATTAATCATATTTAAAAAAAATCGAATTTTTCGAAAAAAATGCTTGACAAGTTGGGCCACTTTTGCTATAATAGACAACGTTGTACGAGTTATTAGCTCAGTTGGCAGAGCACCTGACTTTTAATCAGGGTGTCCGGGGTTCAAATCCCCGATAGCTCACCAAAAACCTCTGAAATATATCGTTTCAGAGGTTTTTATTTTAATTTTCACAGAGTAGATTTGCGTGCGTTAAGTGTCCTTTGAACGGGGAGTTGTCAAAGGAACGAAAAATACAGAGGTTTTACCTCTCGGCTTGCGGTATGCAAATCGCATCCCGCTGGTAAATAAGAAGAATAAAACCTCCTTATTTCGCATAACGGGAAAAGGAGGTTTTTATTTATGGTCACAAACACAAAAGTCAAAAGAACGGCGGCTATTGCCACCGAAACAATTACAACTATCGCAATGCTTACCGCACTTTCGATTGTCTGCTCAATGTTTCTTACAATAAGAGGTGGAACTATTATGAAGTTCTCTCCTGTTTTTATCGTTGTAGCACTAGCAGCCAGAAGATACGGCGCTTTTGGAGCTTGTATTGTTGCATTTTTATCCGATCTGATTCAGTACATAATGTTCCCTGCTAACGGATTTAGCATAGGAATTTGCCTTTCAGGTGTAATTTCGGGCTTGATTTTCGGCTTATTCTTTTATAAAAAGATTAATCTTACAAGGATTGTTTTAGCTTCAGCACTCTCGCAAGGACTGTGCACAGTAGGAATAACAACCTTTACAATGGTTTATATTGAACGCTGGTATCCTACGCTTGAAAGCATTATTTTCTGGCGAATTTTACAGGCGCTTATAATGTTGGTTGCAAGTATCATTTTCCTATATATTTTATTTGTAAAAATTGATATCGCAAAGCTTATTAAAATAGTTAAATAACATTAAACCCCGTATCAAAAAATGATACGGGGTCGTTTTTATTTTTACCAAGCAGCTTCTTCTGCATCAATATTTTTCTTTATTGTAACAACAATATCGTTCTCGCCGCAAATAATGCTTTCACCTTCGTTTTGAATTGTTGCCTGTTTTATACACTCTTGGTCAACGCAATCAGAGCTTTCCATACGCGCAGCGCCGTTTTCAACGACTACAACGTTTGTATCGTTAACTCTAATCTCCTGCTTTTTATCAGAATTAAGAGCGACAGTCTTATAAACCTCGCCGCCAACGCTGATTTCAACCTCAGGTCCGCCACCCGAAGCGGTACTCACAAAGATAACACCTAACAAAGCGACAACGATGATTATTGAAACAATTATTTTATCCGATACTGACATTCGTTTTTTGTTTTTCAAAATTACATACCCCGCTTACTTAATATTTTTAAATCTCTTTAGTTTTCATTCTATCATTGATTCTTAAAAAAAGCAAACAATTTTTAACTTTTATTATAGATTTTTAAGCATAATCTTAAAAAGCTCTGCTGTTTGTACAGGTAAAATACAAAAATTGAATATTTTTGCTCAATTTTTTTACTTTTTCAGCTACATTCATAAAGCTTTTATCATCAAGATGAACAAACGAGTCATCAAAAATTATAAAGCTTTTTTCGCTGACAAAAAGAGCATCAAGCATTGATAGACGAAGTGCAATTTCAATAACCGCTTTTGTTCCGGAAGAATAACTTGAAATCTCTCGTGAAAAACCGCTGTCACAAACGGTGATTTCAAAATCGTCGGATAACATAACATCAGTTATTTTGCCATCAGTAAGTGCAAAAAGATAATCTTTAAAGCTTTGCTCTATTTTCTGCTTGTACTTTTCTATAAGGCTTTCCTTGGCGTTTTTAAGCAGTTCTATACCCTTAATAAGAGCATCGTAATTCTCTGTTGCAGTCTGCAGTTGCTTTTGCGCAACCTGCTTTTTGAAAAGCAAATCGGAATAAGTTTCAGCTTTTTCTGATAATTTTTCAATTTTTGACTCGTATTTTAAAACCTCCGCTGAAACGATATCAAAATCTCTTGTGAGTGACTGCTCTTTAAGTTTTAATTCATCAGGGGTTTTTGATGCAATATCCTCTTTCACCGATTCAAGATTTTCGTCTTTATAATACTTTTTAGCATCATTATAATACTCATCAAATTTTGCTTTTTCGATATTGTATTTGTTTAAATCTGCCTTTAATTCAGCTAAAATCTCGGAAAAATCTCTGCCAAATTCTTTAATACCAAGCTGATTGATAAGAGAATAAATATTCTCCTCGTTTGCCGTAACCAAGGAGGTATACTCTTTCTTTTTACGTTTGTTATCGAAACGCAAAAACACACCGATGACAGCATCAATAATTATGCTTAATACGCCAATAAAAGCGAACAGTGCACTCTGACCTAAAGCAAGCACAAAAGACAACGCCGCAACAATTGTCAAAACACCGCTTACAACTGAGAAAACAATACGTCTTTTTCTTAAATAATCTGCCTCGCCGTTATTTTCGCCGTTTTTCAATTCTTCTCTCTTTTCAAGGAGATGAGAAAGGGTCTCTATTTCCCTTTCCTCAGGCAATTTTCCGCCAAATTTCTGCTCGATAGCCTCATAATTGCTCTGAGCTGATTTTGCGGAAGAAACAAGCGAATTGTAATGCTTAATTTTCTGCTTTATAACCTCGATCGAGGCGTTATCGGAAATAAGCGCGCGAGTATTTTCAAGCTCTTTTAAAATTACAAACTTTCTACCCTCGAGGTTAATCTTTCTTCGGTTAATTTCATCAATTTCATCACGCGAATTATCAGCCTCATCAATGCCGTTCTGAGCCTCAGCAATTTCACGTTCTTTATCAGGAATAATACCTCGCTCGCCTGTTGTTTTATACTGTCTTGAACGTTTAAGAAGGCTGTCCATTGCATTATCAAAGTTACCTAAACCGTCTTTATCTTCAGTTCCAAGGATTCTTGACGAAACGGAAACAGGCATTTTATCTGAAGAAACATCGGTGCCGATAAAACAACAACGTTCAAAGCCTTTTAAATCAATTCCGAATAATTCTTCACCTATATTTTCGGAAAAATCATTGCTTTCCTTGCCGCTTTCAAGGCTATAAAGTGAAAATGTATCAAGCGACTGCTTATTACCGAAAGTTCGCTCGATTCTGTAAGTTCCCTTTTCACAGGAAAATTCTAAGCTGCCGCCAAAAACTCCTCCCTGCCAAGGGGTATATTTTTTTCTCTCGTTTTCATCGAGCGATTTGCTTCTGCTGGACGGCAAGCCGTAAAACATAGCCT
>JBGVHY010000231.1:0-6193 GCA_045122755.1 Acutalibacteraceae bacterium
CTCTTTAGCAGTGAGCATACCGTGCAGAGCGCTGATTTTACCTTTGATAGCCATTACACATTCTGCTCCTTGTTACATTTTCTTTTTAACGGGGAAAAAACCGTTTTCGCCGCCGTCAACATTCTTTAAAATTTCCGACTGCGGGAATGACTCTACCACTTCATCTTCGCGGAAAACATTAGAAAGATTATTGATATTATCGAACTCTTCTACTTCTCCGTCATAACCATTAATGGTATCGGCAAATTTAATTATATTCATCATTTCTTGGGTTAACTTATCAATTTCACTGTCATCAATATGAAGCTTTGATAACAATGCAATATCCATAATCTCTTCTTTAGTTACCATAAAGACTCTCCTTTTTAAATTTATTTTAAGAAAACTGTAGCACAGCCCAACACTAAGGCAACTACTGTTAAAATCATTAGAAAATTCAAATACCAATTCAGTTTTTTAGATATGCTCTCAACAGTTTTGTTTTCATTTGTCTTTACTGTTTTATAAACCTTGAATAAAACAATTGCTACAAGCAAAATAACAATAAGTTCTATAATCAACAAAACTGTTTTTAACATATTTTCACCTACTGAAAGTATTTGTCAAACTAAGCCCTCCCCTTAACAGGGGAGGCAAGTGAGACAGCTTTGTTTATCTAAGTTTTATATGGATTTCTCTAAGCTGCTGTTCTGTTACTTCGTTTGGTGCGCCCATCAAAGTATCCTGAGCGTTTGAATTCATAGGGAATGCGATAACTTCGCGGATATTCTCTTCACCTGTGAGAAGCATAATCATTCTGTCAACACCAGGTGCCATACCTGCGTGCGGCGGTGCACCGTACTGGAATGCGGTATAAAGGCTGCGGAATTTCTCTTTGAGAACATCCTCAGAATACCCTGCAATCTCAAATGCTTTTTTCATAATCTCAATGTCGTGGTTACGAACTGCACCCGAAGACAACTCAACACCGTTACAAACGATATCGTACTGATAAGCCTTGATATCGCAAGGGTTCATAGTGTTCAAAGCCTCAAGTCCACCCTGCGGCATTGAGAATGGATTATGAGTAAAGATGATTTTGCCTTCGTCGTCTTCCTCGAACATCGGGAAATCAACGATATAGCAAAGCTCAAATGTATCATTTAATAAATCTAAACGTTTACCGAGTTCTGCACGAATCTGTCCTGCGAGAAGCGGTGCAACAGACGGTGCATCAGCAATAAAGTAAAGAACATCGTCAGTTTTAAGGTTTGCACGCGTTCTTAGTTCTTCTCTCTGCTCCTCGGTCAAGAATTTATCAATTGGACCTTTGTAAGAGCCATCTTCAAGTACTGTGATATAGCCGAGACCCTTCATACCGATGCTTTCAGCGAATTTGAGCATCTTCTCAAAGAAGCCTTTTGACTGCTTACCGCAAGGTGCGTTAATACCTCTTACGCACTGACCACGGAAAGGTTTGAAATCGCTTTCTACAAAAAGGTCAGAAAGCTCAATAATCTCAAGCGGATTGCGAAGGTCAGGCTTATCTGTACCATATTTGAGCATTGCCTCTTCAAAAGGAATTCTCTTAAACGGTGCAGGTGACACTTCCTTGTTACCGAATTTTTTGAATGTATCATAAAGCACTTCTTCAGCTACTGCGAAAACGTCTTCCTGAGTAGCGAAAGCCATTTCAAAGTCGAGCTGATAGAATTCGCCCGGGCTTCTGTCTGCTCTTGCGTCTTCATCTCTGAAACAAGGAGCAATCTGGAAGTATTTATCGAAACCTGACACCATCAAAAGCTGTTTGAAAAGCTGCGGTGCCTGCGGAAGCGCATAGAATTTACCTTTATGTTTTCTTGACGGGATAAGGTAGTCACGAGCGCCTTCAGGTGAAGAAGCAGAAAGAATAGGAGTCTGCATCTCTAAAAATCCCATTTCCGTCATTTTCTGACGTAAATGTGAAATAATCTTTGAACGAAGAACGATATTATCGTGAACCTTTTTATTTCTAAGGTCAAGATAACGATACTGAAGTCTTACTTCCTCATTTGTTTTAGTAGAAGCTGCAACCTCGAAAGGTAAATTAGCCTTAGCTTTACCGAGAACGGTGAAAGTTTCAGCTTTAACCTCGATAGTACCTGTTGCGATTTTATTGTTATATGTTTCCTCGTCACGCTGCAAAACCTCACCGCTGATAGTAACGGTTGACTCTTTTGCAACACCTTTAATCATATTTTCATCTTTGATAACTACCTGCAAAGTACCTGTTTCATCGCGAAGATCAACGAAAAGGATACCGCCGTGGTCGCGGATATTTTCAACCCAGCCCGCAACCTTTACCGATTTACCGATATCGCCGTCGCGAAGCTCACCGCAGGTATGAGTACGGTATTCATTACTGAATTTCATATTGTTACTCCTCTCTGTTTCTATTACTGTAAACTCCTGTTACTGAGAACAGGAAAACACTGATAAACAATGTCTGCACCCCGATAATCTGACAATCGACTATACCGTCGACAAGAATAAATGTAAAACTGCTCAAAGTGAGCGTCATCATCGGGTCTAATATATTTTTTCCGCAGCTTTTATACAGCTCGCGGAGTCTTTTAATAATAATCATAACAAGCAACGCACTGCCGACTAAACCATAATTATAAAGGCAGTCGAACAAAAGATTGTGTGCGTGCAGATGCCAGCCGATATGTTTTAAGTTATCAAGCGATTCGCTGATATCGAAAACATTGAATTTATAGCCGGTTTCGACTACGGAATTATCAATGGATTCTTTTAAAAATCCTAACATTCCGTGACCGAAAATCGGTTTTTCACAGAAGCCGTTTATAGCCTGTTCCCAATAAGGAAAACGCATTGTAAATGACTCAACAAATCCGTTCATATTAAGTTTCTCTGCAATTCCGTAATCACGCAATAACCACAAAGCACCGACACCGATAACTCCTAAACCGCAAAGCAGGATAAGTGCTTTAAACTTCTTAGCGAACAAAAGCATTACGCACATTGCCGCCGCTATACCTAAAATAGGCATTTTGCTCGCGGTTACAAGCATAGCTAGTAAATTCAAGGCTATAAGAGCTGAATAAATCAGCTTGTTGCGGTTTTCATAGATAACTCGATAAAGGCAGATAAGCACTACAAACGAGATATAATAGCAGTAGTAAAGCGCATTCAAAAAGGTCGATTCACTTCTGCCTGAAATAGCTGAAAGGTCAAACACCTTCTGCACAACCGCTACTGCAAAAGCAATTACACTGTAGGCAACAGCAATAGTAAAAATGTCGTCAAGCTTTTGCTTTATTACACTCTCGCGGAATGAAAAGGCTATAAAAATTACCGCTAAAAAGTAAAACGAGCCTAAAATTCCGAAAAAGTTTAAGTAAACCGCTGACACAATCAGCATCAGAACACCGAAAAATGTTCCGATACGGTTTTCTTTTTTTATAAGCAGAGCGCCTTTTTTGCGGACAAGTAAATAAATTGCTACCGCAAAAACCGCCAGAGCACAAAGCACAACGTTAATAAGCGCCGCTGCGAATACTAAAAAGACGGCTCGGGTTTCGGCATCATAGCCAATAACCCTGTTTTTATATTCTACCGCTGTTTGTTTAAGATTTAACACTTGGCATCACCGTTTAAATGATATGATGGAGAGTTAAAAATTATCTGGGTCTTCTGCCGTGAGGTCTTTTACCTCTTCTGTCATTATTCTTTTTATCGTCTTCGCCGTCATCTTCTATAACTGCGCCATTAACTTCAACTAAAGCATCTCTTCTTGAGAGATTGAGTCTGCCCTGGTCATCGATTTCAGTTACTTTAACGATAACCTGATCGCCTACCTGAACAACGTCTTCAACTTTTTCAGTGCGTTTAACGTCAAGCTGTGAAATGTGAACAAGTCCCTCTTTACCCGGAGCGATTTCAACAAATGCGCCGAATGTCATAAGTCTTGTTACAACGCCATTGTAGATTGCGCCTACCTCAGGGTCGTTTGCGATTGTTTCAACGATTGAGATTGCACGGCGAGCATCATCATAATCAAGAGCAGAAACGAATACTTTGCCATCTTCCTCGATGTTGATTGTACAGTTACATTCTTCCTGAAGCTTCTGAATAACCTTACCCTGTTTACCGATAACATCACCGATTTTTTCAGGGTTGATAGTTGTAACGAGCATTTTAGGAGCATATTTTGAAAGCTCAGCTCTCGGCTCCGGAATTGCTTTAAGCATAATTTCATCAAGAATATAATTTCTTGCTTTATTTGTTTTTGCGAATGCTTCTTTGATGATTTCAGGTGTAAGACCGTGAACTTTAAGGTCCATCTGGATAGCTGTGATACCGTTTTTAGTACCTGCTACTTTAAAGTCCATATCGCCGTAGAAGTCCTCGAGACCCTGAATATCAACCATTGTCATAAAGTCGCCGTAAACGCCTTCATCACCTGTGATAAGACCGCAAGAAATACCTGCAACAGGAGCTTTGATAGGAACACCTGCAGCCATAAGAGCGAGTGTTGAACCGCAGATTGAGCCCTGTGAAGTTGAACCGTTTGAAGAAAGAACTTCTGATACAACACGGATTGAATATGGGAATTCTTCAATTGAAGGAATTACAGGGACAAGCGCTTTTTCAGCGAGTGCGCCATGACCGATTTCACGACGGCCCGGACCTCTTGACGGTTTTGTTTCGCCAACAGAGTATGAAGGGAAGTTGTAGTGGTGGATATATCTCTTTTCAGTCTGCTCATCAAGACCGTCAAGCTGCTGAGCGTCACTTACTGTACCGAGAGTAGCGATTGAAAGCACCTGAGTCTGACCACGTGTAAACATACCTGAGCCGTGAACACGTGGGAGCAAGTCAACCTGAGCGTTAAGCAGACGGATATCATCAATACCACGTCCGTCTACACGTTTGTGCTCGTCTTTAAGCCAAGAACGAACGACGTGTTTTTGGATAAGATAAAGAATTTCGTCTAACTTGCCTTCCTGACCTTCAAACTGTTCGTCATATTTTTCATGAATTCTGTCAGAGATAGGAAGAATTGCAGCATCACGAACGTTTTTGTCATCAGTATCAAGAGCGAGTTTTACATCATCGATAACCCAGTTTTCGATTTCCTCGAAAAGAACAGGGTCAGGATTTGAAGATTCAAAAGTAAATTTTTCTTTACCGATTTCAGCAACGATTGAGTTGATGAATTTAACGACTTCCTTGTTAGCCTCGTGACCTGCCATAATAGCATCAAACATAGTATCATCAGGAATTTCATTACCGCCAGCTTCAATCATAGCAACTAAGTCAGCAGTTGAAGCAACAGTAAGATTAAGGTCGGATTTAGCTCTCTGCTCGAGAGTCGGGTTGATAACGATTTCACCGTCAACCAATCCTACGTTTACACCCGAAATCGGGCCGTCCCATGGAATATCAGAGATTGCGATAGCAGCAGAAACACCGATCATAGCGGTGATTTCAGGGCTACAGTCAGGGTCAACGCTCATTACAGTAGCTACGACCGAGCAGTCATTTCTCATATCCTTTGGGAAGAGCGGACGGATAGGTCTGTCAATACATCTTGAAGTAAGGATAGCTTTTTCAGAAGGACGAGCTTCTCTTCTCTGGAAAGAGCCTGGGATTCTGCCTACTGAATACATTTTCTCTTCGTAATCAACTGAAAGCGGGAAGAAATCAACGCCCTCACGCGGTTTTGCTGATGCAGTAACGTTACAAAGTACAACTGTTTCGCCGTAAGTAGCCATAACAGAAGCATTTGAAAGCTCGCACATTTTGCCTGTTTCAAGTTTCAGCGGTCTGCCCGCAAGAGTGGTTTCATAAACCTTGTAATTTTCAAACATAATTCTTTTTACCTTTCTTTTTTTACTTTTCGGGTTTGTTTTCTCCAAATCATTTAGCAATAAACACATCACTTGAAGAAAGATTCAAGCAATCTGTTCACTGCTAAATTCGGCGAAAAACACCCGAGTTTTTTATAAAAACCGACCGAAAAAATCACCTTGCAACATCAAATCGGACGGATTTTTACCTGTCTTAAAAAACACCAAAAGCAGGAGGGGAAGCCCCACCTGCTTTTTGCAAACTTATTTACGGATACCGAGTCTTTTAATGATTGATCTGTATCTTTCAATGTCACACTTCTGCAAGTAAGCAAGAAGGTTTCTTCTGTGACCTACCA
>JBGVHY010000232.1:0-8495 GCA_045122755.1 Acutalibacteraceae bacterium
GCAGATTTTTGCAATCGGCGCAGTACCTGCAACGATAATAATGCTTATTCAGACTGTATTATTAATGTTCGGTTTCGGCGGTCACGACGCTGACCACGGCGAATTTGATCACGATTTTTCTCATGACCACGATTTCGACCATGCACACGACTTTGACCACGACCATGACTATGACCATCATGACGGTGCCCACCACGCTTCTGGGCTTCGCATCTTTACAGTTCGCGGACTGGTTGCTATGTTCGCAGTAGGCGGCTGGCTCGGAATTGCAATGGTTGACCTCGGTGTTTCAAACGCACTTTCGGTGATTATCGCAATTATCGGCGGTTTTCTTGCTCTGCTATTGGTTGCAGTTGTATTAAAACTTCTGCTCTCTTTACAACAAGGCGGAAATATCGACCCGAAAAACGCGGTAGCATCTACCGCAAAGGTTTACCTCACCATTCCGGCAAATCGCAAAGGCACAGGCAAGGTTACCTTTACATTACAGGAGCGTTTTGTCGAAATGGACGCTGTCACCGATTTTGATGAGGACATAAAAACCGATTCTATGGTACAGGTTATATCGGTTATCGACAACTGCTTAGTTGTCAGACCCTTATAATCCGAACTATAAAATAAAAACATATAAGGAGAAATATTTATGAGTCTAAATGTAATTATTGCAATCTCAGTTATCGCAGTTTTGCTTTTCACACTGCTGTTAGTAGCGCTGACAAGATACCGCCGCTGTCCTTCAGATAAGGTGCTCGTTGTTTACGGTAAGGTTGGCACAAACAAAGACGGCACAAGCCGTTCCGCTAAATGTATCCACGGCGGCGCTGCTTTTATCTGTCCGGTTATTCAGTCGTATGAATACTTAGATCTTACCCCAATTTCAATCAACGTTGACCTTACAAATGCACTTTCGCATCAGAATATCCGAGTTGACGTACCTTCGCGTTTTACCGTTGGTATTTCAACTGAACAAGGTGTTATGCAGAATGCGGCTGAGCGCCTACTCGGCTTAAAGCTCAATGAAATTCAGGAGCTTGCCAAGGATATCATCTTCGGTCAGTTGCGTCTTGTTATCGCAACAATGGATATTGAGGAAATCAACACTGACCGTGACAAATTCCTCGAAGCAGTTTCGCACAACGTTGAAACCGAGCTTAAGAAAATCGGTCTTAGACTTATCAACGTAAATGTTACCGATATCACCGATGAATCGGGATATATCGAGGCACTCGGTAAAGAAGCTGCCGCAAAAGCAATCAATGACGCTAAAAAGAGCGTTGCTGAGAAAAATCGTGACGGTAGCATTGGTGAGGCTATCGCAGTTAAAGACCAGCGAATTTCTGTAGCAGAGTCAAACGCATCTGCAATCGCAGGTGAAAACGAATCAAAAGCCGCAGTTGCACTTTCAGATGCAATCCGCCGCGAAAAAGAGGCAGAAGCACAGCGCAGAGCGGTTGCCGCAGAAAAAATTGCGCAAGCTAAAGCGCTTGAAGAAGCTTATGTTGCTGAGCAAAGCGCTGAGCGTGCCAGAGCCGAACGTGAGCTTGCTACAAAACAGGCTGATATAATCACCGCCGCTCAGATTGAGAAAGAACGCAAAGAGCTTGAGGCTGAGGCTGAAGCTGAGCAGACTCGTCGTAAGGCAAAAGGTGAGGCTGATGCTATCTATGCTACAATGGAAGCTCAGGCTCGCGGTGTTCAGGAAGTTCTCGAGAAACAGGCTGAAGGTTTTAAGAAAATTATTGAGGCTGCAAACGGCGACGCATCTGCCGCAGTTCAGTTAATGCTCGTTGATAAAATCGAAGAGCTTGTTAAAATTCAGGTCGAGGCTGTTAAAAACCTTAACATTGATAAGATTACCGTTTGGGATTCAATGGGCGGTGAAAACGGCACTCCGACTACCGCTAACTTCTTATCAGGCATTATGAAATCTGTTCCGCCACTTAATGAAACACTCAAAATGGCCGGCATTCAGATACCTGAATTTTTGGGAAAACAGGTTGAGGAAACGCCTGTAGAAACAGCAGTTGAAGCCAAAGAATAATTTTTATAGGATTGATTACTGTAAGGCAACCCCTTATTTGTAATAACTATTCGCAAAATTCTCGGGCGGTTTAATTCCGCCCGAGAGCCTATCTTATAAAGAATTATAAACGGAGTCGAAGAATCTTTTAATAATTATCCCTCTACCCCGATATATTACTTACGCACTTAAATCAAAAGGAGAAGCTTATGGAAAATAAAACACTGCGCAAATATCCTGATTTAATCCATTATCGGCGCAAAAACAGGATAATTCCGTTTGTTTACAGTGCGATTTATTATATTGTACTCGGTGCGGTGTTTGTCTGGTGTTATTTCTTAGGACTTTATGAAAATCACTGGCTGTTTTACACAATAGTTACTGCACTTATTCTACTTCCATTTGTCCTTTTCAAGCCGTTTTCGTTCCTCTTTGAAAAGGATTACAAAGGCAGAATTACGAAAAAGGAATATTCAAACGAGGCTACCGATAGTGAAGGAGTATCTTCAGGCATTAACAGATATAGATTTGAGAAAGAAATTGTTGAACATATAATTCTGCTCGAAAACGGCAAAAGTATTGATTACAGCATCTCAAACGACAGTTTTGATTATTCCGAAAAAGAGATGGGCGTTAATTTCGGTAATATGAAGGAAGCCCCATTTGATTTTAGAAAAGGAATGAAATTTGTACAGGGATATCCTCTTGTTACCTCGCCCTTGCGTGATTATTACAACCTCGGAGATGAGGTTGAGCATTTCGCAGGATTTTATTACAACCGCAAGCTGAATTTAAAACACGATGAGAAAAACATCTGCATTGTCTGCGGAACGCTTAATCTATCGAAAGATGGTAACTGCATAAACTGCGGTCACTCGATTGTAAAGTAAAAGCTTATAAAAAATCACCCTTTGAAATTCAAAGGGTGATTTTTATGTGTAAAATTATTATTTTTTATCAACCAATGCACGTTCAAGCCAAATTGCACCAATATCCATTGCATTGTAAAGACCTTCTTTTTCGCTCTTTTTAATAATTCTTTTTAATGGGTCAAGCGAAGTATCGGTATCGAGCAACTGAATAAGAATTTTTTTAGCCTTTGTAATATCGCCGTCAGGCTCTTTATCCTTAATTGTAAGCTGAACTACGAACTTATCCTCCATATTTCCGTAATACAGAGTATCACCGCAGCGAACTAACGGCTTGCCTTTATAATTCAAAAATTCTGCCAAAAGAATCAACTCCTAAACTTAAAGTATACTTTAGTATTTTAACATACTTTGTTTATTATGTAAAGATATATTTTTTAAACAAAGACTTATCACGCAAAAACAGGAGTGTAAAAACACTCCTGTTTTTGCGTTGCTTTTGTAATTAATTACAATATTATGCGAAAAGCTGTAAAAAATAGAGGAGACTATTTTTTAACTTTTACATTTAAACAATATTTGCCTAGTTATAATACCACTTATTGGTTGACTTGTCAATACTTTTTTCAAAAAAATTACAATAACGCCTTGGATAAATTGGGAAAGCTGCGAATACATTATATCTGTATCACAGATAAAAGTCAATATCTTTTTTACAGGTATTCTATGATATACTTTAAGGAGTGGATATAATGATTTTCAAAAACCTTAGAGCAATCCGAGAGGACAAAGATATCAGCCAAAAAACCATTGCGAAATATCTGAATATTTCCCAAAATACCTATTCGCAGTATGAAACGGGCGTTATCTCTTTAACCGCGGAAACGCTCATAAAGCTTGCGGACTTTTATGACGTAAGCATTGATTATCTGCTGAACCGCACAAACAACCCTAAAAAGCATTAAAACTCCCGTTTTTAAAACGGGAGTTTTATCTTTTTACTGATTAGTCAGCGACATATGGCATTAATGCTAAATGTCTTGCTCTCTTGATAGCAACTGTGAGCGCTCTCTGGTGGAAAGTGCAAGTGCCTGTTACACGACGAGGGAGAATTTTAGCTCTCTCTGAAGTGTATTTTGAGAGTTTAGAGATATTTTTATAATCAATAAAGCCGCCTGTCTGTCTGTCTACACAAAAAGCGCAAACCTTTTTACGACCTTTTCTCATAGGTCTAGCAGGACGCTCTGGTCTTTTGTTCTCTTCCATTTAAGGTTTTCCTCCTGTTAGATTTTTGTATCTGAAACGAAAATTTTCAAATTTAATTAGAACGGAAGGTCCTCATCACCCATTGAAATCTCTTCAAAATCGCCTGTATCAACATTTGAGAATGAAGCAGGTGAAGCTTCTGTTCTTATCGGTGCGCTACCGCCCGACTCGGCTTTTGAGCCGCAGAAATCAGCAGTATCCACAACAACGTCATAAGTAGTACGTTTGTTGCCTTCTTTATCTGTGTAGCTGCTCTGTTGTAATGAGCCCTTGATTGCAATCATCTGACCCTTGCCGAAATATTTAGTGATAAATTCAGCATTATTACGCCAAGCAACGCAATTGATAAAATCAGTCTGGTTGTTGCCGTCTTTTGAGTAGCTGCGGTTTACAGCAACCGAAAAAGAAGTAACCGAAATACCGCTGTTGGTTGTGCGAAGTTCAGGTTGAGCAGTAAGTCTGCCCATAATTACTACTACGTTAAGCATATTTATACCTGCTTTCTTAAATTCACGCTTCTTTAGCAACTGTTAAGTATCTTAACACGTCATCAGCAATGTTAAGTTTTCTAGCAAGCTCAGAAACGAATGTAGGCTCAGCTGTATGAGTAATAACTACATAGTAACCATCGTTTTCGTAGTTGATTGGGTAAGCAAGTCTGCGTTTGCCCCATTCATCTACATTATCAATAGTACCATTAGCCTCGATAAGCGCTTTGAACTTCTCAACGCTTGCAGCTACAGCCTCCTCGCCGTTTTTAACTGAGAAAACCAATACTGTCTCGTAAACATTAGCCATTGATATTGTACCTCCTTTCGGTCATTCGGCTTAAGGATTTTATTCTCTCCTCAAGCAAGGAATAAAAATTTTAAACCTTTGCCCATAATTTCTCATCAAATCATAAGCAAAGGTTATTTTACAACATTTTTTCAAATTAGTCAAGAGTTTTTGCTAATTCTTTTAAATATTTCTTGAAATCAGCACCGAAATCTTCATTTTTCAGCGCCATTTCAACATTCGCCTGCATAAATGAAAGCTTGTTACCCATATCATAACGAGTACCTGAAAAATCAATACCCATCATACCTTCATTACGCGCAAGAACACGCATAGCATCGGTAAGCTGAAGCTCATTGCCTGCACCCTTCGGAATATTCTCAAGAATTTCAAAAATATTAGGAGGCAAGATAACTCGTCCGAGAATTGAATAAAGCGACATAATCTGATAAGGCGACGGTTTTTCAATCATATCGGTTACTTTCATAACCTTGTCATTAACCATCTCAACATCCAACGAACAATACTTTACAATATCCTTTTTAGATACCTTTTTAACGCCCGCAACACCGAGTCCGTACTGTTCATAAACCTCGGCAAGCTCGCCGATAGCCGGATTTTCACCGATAATAACATCGTCACCGTAAAGAACAGCAAAAGGCTCATCATCAACCCAGGCTTTTGCCTTTAAAATAGCATGTCCAAGACCACCTGTTACACCTTGACGTAAAAAGGTTATATTTGCAAGATTTGCAAGACGCTCAACCTGTTCTAACTGCTCAAATTTCTTAGAATTACGAAGCGCATGCTCAAGCTCAACCGAGTGGTCAAAATGATCCTCAATTACACCTTTGCCTCGGTTTGTAATAATAAGAATTTCAGTAATTCCCGCTGCCACAGCCTCTTCAACAATATACTGAATAGCCGGCTTGTCAACAATCGGAAGCATCTCCTTAGGGGTTGCTTTTGATGCAGGCAGAATTCTCGTACCGAGTCCCGCCGCAGGGATAACCGCTTTTCTGATTTTCATTATATACTCTCCTTAATAAATAATATTCATTACCTGTGAAACTATACTAAAAGCCAATCCGCAACCGAATGCAATTGCAGCAAAAACGCAAATAACAATACCTATTACCCAGCCGACGCATTTTGTACCGCCTGCCGAAACAACATCGTTCATATACGACATTGTCGGATTTTTTTGTTTTATAATAAGAATTTTATCAGCCGCCTCTTTAAAATAAAAATATTTTGCAAAAAGGCCTAGAACAACCGCAAAAGCAATTTTGAGTAAGCCTAAAAGTGTTGTGACCGAGCCGTATTTCATAATATTCTGTACAAGCTCTTTTACAAATTCCTGTGTCATATAACGCTCATAGTCATCAAGGCTGTTATATTCATCAATATAATATTCATTATTATATGAGTCATACTCTGCAACCTCGCCGATATATCCTACTGTAGTTTCTATAACATCATCAACCACGCATACAGCAACAACGCCGCTTGCAACGCTAAGCGCAACCGCAATAGCTAATACTACAGCGCCGATTTTATTTATTCTGCGGTGCAAAAACCAAAAAGCACCGGCTAAAGGTGATACAAGCCAGCTAAGCAAGAAAACAAGCGGACTAAAGGATACCTTTTGACCATTGCAGAATTTTCTGAAAGCAGGTATAAAATCATTCTGATTTTTACCTACATATGCTGCAAATTCAACCTCGCTGACACCGTTTAAATCAATCTGCGACGATTCCGGTTCTTCATTCGTCACAGACTCTTTATAAGTGTCGCCATACTCGAAAGCATTGCCGCATTTCTCGCAGAATTTTGCCTCGTCAATATTTTGTGAATTACACTGTGGACAATTTTTCATAAATTCCTCCGTATTATACAAAATTCATCATTACAAGGGCAAGTATATTAATTCCAAAATACAAAATCACAGGAAGCATAAGATTTACGCCGCCTTTCTGGATATAATCAATTTCGGAAGTTCTGCCCTCCTGCTTCATTTCCTTTATAGTCGAATAAACTTTTTTCTTATAAATATAATCACCGAACATACCCATAAAAAGATTTATGATAAGCGTTACACACGAACAGATAAAAAGTATTCCGACAATTCGCGCAGCTTCTTGAGTTACAACACCCGAAGACATCAAATTCTTCACGTCTACATTCGACATTCCGAGCGTTGAAAAAACGCTGATAAGCGCCGAATAAAGCGATAACAAAATCGCCTGAAAATAACATTTTCGTGAAATAAGCCAGTATTCAGGCAATAAAAACGCTACCCAGTTCCAGTTAATTCTTCTTTTAAGTGCTGACATTTTTTTAAAAACATTTATATATCTCAATGCGTTATAGCCAACGAATTTTGCTATATCTTCAGCACTTTCGCCGTCAATATTTTCATCTTTATCAATGCCGTTTGCCGCAAAGAACGGATTTTCCTGTTTTTTGCGGTAATTACCTGCATAACCCTGAAACTGCGGATTATTTGCAGTATTTTCAACGCTACTCTCCGATTGTGTTTCCTGAGCCTTCTCCGTAGCCTTCGGCGGCTCGATTTTAGGCGGTTGCCACTGCTCAGAGGTGCCGTGCTTATCTGCAAAAGCGCAATGACCGAGCCCTAAATAGCACTCCTTATGATGCGGTGCGCCGCATTCAGGGCAAAAAGCTACCTCATCAGTAAAAAGCTTCGCCTTGCATACGGGGCAGAGCATATTTTCATCAATATTCATCTGTTCTTCCTTCTTTAATTATGTCTGTTTCGCTTTAAAAAGCTGTCGATTGAATAGATAATATCAAAATAGTTTTTGCCGTAATTATGATACTCACCGTTTTCAACCATTCTCTGTAATTCTTCCTTGCTCACCCATTTAACCTCTGCAACTTCATCCTCTTGAAGTCGGCAACGGCTTGCAGGAATATTGCATCTTACCGCGTATATATCGTTAATCGAGTATTTTCTAAGCTGGCGTTTTACAAGCACCATTCTGCGACGAGTCACGCGGATACCGAGTTCCTCAAAAAGTTCTCTTATAGCGGCGTGTCTTGAGCCTTCGCTCGAAAAAGCTGAGCCTCCTGTTGCCGCCCATTCGCCCGGCATAAGCGGTTTTTTATCAGAACGTCGCTGAATTAAAAACTCACCCTTGTCATTGATAACCCATATATGAACAACTAAGTGATACTCACCTTTTGAAAGACCTCTTCTGCCTCGGACAACCGTTTTGCCGGTCTTATTCCCGTCCTTATCAAGTATGTCCCAATATTCTATCATGCTTTATCTCCAAAATATCATAAAACTGTTATTAATGATATTTTACTATATTTCCTGAGTATTTTCAAGCGGTATATTACCAATGTTAAAATTTTATTAAAAAATAATACTTGTAAAGTTGTTAATTATTATATATTTGTAGGTTTGTCAATGATATGTTACAAAATTAAGTAGAAAAAACTTCACCAGTGGTTAAGAAGTGATTTAACACTTCTTTTGGCGACTTCCAACCGAGCGGACGCATCGGAAAATTATTATATTTTCTGCTGTGAAC
>JBGVHY010000233.1:0-3613 GCA_045122755.1 Acutalibacteraceae bacterium
TATTGTTACTTATGATAACAAAGAAAATCATGCTGAGGTTGAAATTCCCTCTGATATCAAACTTGATGAAATATGGAGTAATATGTTTGAATTTGTAGGTAAAAACATCAAAAAAGTAACTGTTAAAGCCGCTAAGGGAAACGTATTTTATAAACAAACCAACGATAAAGTTTTTATAAACTTTCTTCCGTTAACATCGATTAAGACATATAAAGAAAACGAAAGAGAATATAAGGATAATTATTCCGAATTACCTAAAGACATACTTGAATTTAATGTTGTGTTTGATGATAGTTCGACATTAAAAAAGTCAGTAGAGTTATCATGGGACAATGACGGTTCATTGATTGCAGAAATGAAATAACCATAAAAGAGGTATCGAATTGATACCTCTTTTATTTATAAAAACTTTGTTAAATTATCAATATTTTGTTTTTGAATACTAATAAGCTCATTAGCCAAATTAGTAATTTTCTTATCGCATAATCTGTGGTGATTTATTGCTTTATTCATACCGATAATGCCCATATTGTTACCTTGTATAACAAGGTCAGCTATATGACTCGGACTGTTATCAAAAGCAGTATTCATAGCAATGCCCATTTTCGCCATTTGTTTTTTAGCTCTGCTAACAGGTCTTGGACGTTGTTTTCGATTGTGAATTTCATTCATCAGTTTATTTTCAAATTCTCGATAGGTATGCTTTTCGCGCATAAGTTCTTGTTTAATCATTTTTCCTTCTGTGCGTTTCAGTATACTATCAAGCGTTTCAGCACCCATTCGAACTCCACGATAAATATCTGATAAATAGTCAATATTTCTTTCCATAATAACACCTCTTGATGTTATTATGAACAGAAATTTTCATAATATGCGAAGTCCTTTTGGGTAATGATTTTTAAGTTTTCCGTTTGATGCTTTACCAAATCCAACTGTCATTCCTTCAATAGTAACCGCAGTATATCCTTTTTTATCGCAATCAATTTCAAGACCGTGAAGAAAGTCATAAACACGCTTATCATTAAGCGTCAATTTTTCAACCGATTTAATTTCATCTATTGACTTTGTCATATATAACTCGTGAGAGGGAACAAATCTGTTTTTAACAATCTCCCCTGCTTTTACGCCTGCTTTGAGAATTCTTATGCCTATTGTTTCAGGGTAATAATCAGGTAAAATATAAACAATACCTTTGTTCTCATAAATATTCTGTGGAATATCAGTAAAATTCTTATAATAATACTCATCAAAAATTTTACTTTCAAAGTATTTAAATTTAAAGCTTCCTTTATTGCAATAGTTTTCGCCTTTATTTACGAATTTTGCAATAAAATGTCCTTCTCCGCCGACTTCAAACAAAATTCGTCTTGTTTTATTCAAAGATTTGTTGCAGCTAAAGTATGTATAACCATTTCTGCCGAATTTTTGCGGAATTTCAACTAATTCAAATTCGGGATTTCGCTGTAGAAATGCTTCAACAGCCATCTCGTTTTCTTCGACTGACAGAGTACAAGTTGAATAAACGAGCGTGCCACCTGATTTTACACACCTTGCGGCATTATCAAGAATTTCTGCTTGACGAGAAGCACACATCTTTCTGTTTTCGATTTTCCACTCAGTAACAGCGTTCGGTTCACGTCTTATCATTCCCTCACCTGAGCAAGGAGCATCGACTAGAACTTTATCAAAATATCCATTTAGATTTTCAGAAATTTTCGCAGTATCAGCATTTGAAACCACAGCATTTTTTACTCCGCAGCGCTCTAAATTGGAGCATAAAATCTTTGCACGATTTGGAATGTATTCATTAGACCAAAGAAGACCTTTGCCTTGCAATTCATCCGCAATTTGTGTGGATTTTCCGCCGGGAGCAGCGCACAAATCAAGCACCTTGTCCCCTGGTTTTACATCTAAAACAGTTACCGCACTCATAGCTGACGGCTCTTGCAGATAAACAGCACCGCAATGGTGAAAGGGATGATTTCCGACGCCTTTTAAATCATTATCAATATAAAAACCTTTGTCTGAAAACGGCAAAGGTTTTGTTTTAAAGCCGATGTTTTCGCGAATAAAATCAACATCAGCCTTTAAAGTATTAATTCTTAGTCCTCTATAAGGGGTTTTATCAAGATATTCAAGATAACAATAATAATCTTCTTTTAAAGTATCTTTCATACAATCTAAAAATCCATCAGGAAGATTCATATTTTTTAAACCCCTCTCCTATTATTTCACCTGCTTCCATAGTAACTATAAAAGCTGACTTATCAATGTCCTTAACTATTTTATGAAACTTTGCCGCTTCGTATCTGTGAGTCGCACAAAGAATAATGTCTCTTTTTTCACTTGCATTATCAATGAAAGTCGGTATTCTGCCAAAAGCAGTTTTGGCCTTTTCTAAAATCTCTCTGCAATGCTCTGACTTAACTAAAATAAGTCTACCCTTGTCGCCACCATAAAGCAAAGTATCTACAACGCGTGACTGAACGAAAATTGCGACTACCGCAAACATTGCATTTTCAATATTCTTGTAAACGATTGCAGATGTCACGATTACCACAGCATCGAGCAGCATTATCAGATTGCCGATTGACAAATGCGGATATTTAAGGCGAATAAGCTTGGCAATTATATCGACTCCGCCAGTTGTAGCGCCTCTTAAAAAAATAATTCCAAGTCCGCTGCCCATAAGCAAGCCACCAAAAACAGCGGCAAGTATCTTTTCACCTGTATAAACAGGTAAAACCAAGGCAGAAACGTCAATCAACACTGTCATAATCATTGTGGCAATAATTGATTTATATATAAACTTTAAACCAAATTTATTTGCACCAATGATAAATACAGGAATGTTAAGAAATAAAACAGTGCTTCCGACGGGGATACTGAACAACGAATAAATAATCGTAGCAACACCTGTAAAACCGCCTGCCGCAATTCCGTTTGGAGCAAAAAAAACAGAAACGGCAATAGCTACTAAAATACCGCCCGCGATAAAGAAAAGAATATCAAGTCTTTTTGATTTTAAACTCAACACGCATAACCACCTTCATAATATGTATAGCGTGTTATGTAAACCAAATTAATTAATAATTATATCAAAAAGCTCGTAAATCCTGTCATTTTGACCTGAAAGATAAAGATAACCGAAAAGCGTTTCAACTCCGGTAGCACAATGATAATCGCCCTCAGTAGCATTTTTAGGGGTATGATTATTATGTGAGTTTCTACCCTTTTTATAATAAGAAAATTCTTTTTCGGTTAGATGCCGTTCAATTTTTTTAAAAGCTTCTGCTTGCCCATTAGCTTTTACAAGGCGTGCTGATGAAGTATGCAAGTCATTAGAACGGCACTTGCCCGATAGACAAAGCCGTTCTCGCACCAACAAAGAATATACTGCATCACCGACAAATGCTAATTGGTCGATGGTGGCAGTTTTTATGTCAAAATCTTTAAAAATATTAAGCATAAGTCACCTTAATCAAGGAAGTCAAACTCAAAATCATAAATAACAACTGTATCGCCGTTTTGAACGCCATTTTCACGCAAAGCAGAAATAATACCCGACTTTTCCAAAACTGTCTGGAAATATTGTAATTGTTCAAAATCATTA
>JBGVHY010000234.1:0-11337 GCA_045122755.1 Acutalibacteraceae bacterium
TTTTCAACAGTATCAAACATAACAGCCTCGCCGTTATTCATAACAAGCACCTTGTTTGCTACTTTAGCTACATCTTCCATTGAATGAGAAACAAGCAAAATTGTAGTATTACTTTCTCTGCGAAACTGACTAATGCGCTCAAGAATTGTATCTCTGCCTATCGGGTCAAGTCCTGCGGTAGGCTCGTCCAGTATAAGCACTTCAGGTTTCATAGCGAGTACGCCGGCAAGAGCTGCGCGTCGTTTTTGACCGCCTGAGAGGTCAAACGGCGATTTTTCAAGCATTTCATTAGTAAGCCCTACATAATGTGCCGCCATCTGAACACGATCTTTGATTTCTTCATCAGATAAGCCCATATTTCTAGGGCCGAAAGCGATATCGCTTTCAACTGTAGTATCAAACAACTGATACTCAGGATACTGAAAAACCAAACCGACTTTAAAACGCAGTTGATTAATCTTTTTTTCATCAGCCCATATATCCTCACCGTTGAAGTAAATCTTACCCGAGGTAGGCTTTACAAGACCGTTGAAATGCTGAACTAAAGTAGATTTTCCCGAACCGGTATGACCAATTATTCCGACAAAATCGCCTTTTTCAATCTCTATATTAACATTTTTTAGCGCCGCCATTTCAAAAGGCGTCTTTTCTGAATAAACAAAATTAAGGTTTTCGGTTTTTAAAATTGCCAATTACTAATCCTCCAAAGCTTTGGATATAGCTTCTACACATTCATCGGTATGAAGAACGCTTACATCGAATGCTACTCCTGCTTTTTGTAATTTATAAATCAATTCAGTAGGCTGAGGAACATCAAGACCTACGCTTTTGAGTAATTCAACTTGATTAAATACATCGTGCGGTTTGCCGTCTGCAATAATCTTGCCTGAGTCGATAACCACTACCCTGTCAGCCTTTGCCGCCTCATCCATATAATGTGTAATTAGAACTACTGTTTTATTCATTTGTTTATTAAGCTTTGAAATGATGTTCATTACATCTTTTCTACCTCTTGGGTCAAGCATTGCAGTGGGTTCATCAAAGACCACGCAATCAGGCTGCATTGCAATAATACCTGCTATTGCAACACGCTGTTTCTGACCGCCCGAAAGCCTGTGAGGCTCGTGATGCATATATTCGGTCATTCCAACAGCTTCTAAAGACTCATCAACGCGTTTTCTTATTTCTTCTCTCGGCAGACCTAAGTTTTCAGGACCAAAAGCCACATCCTCTTCAACTATTGTTGCAACAATCTGGTTATCGGGATTTTGAAAAACAAGTCCAACTTTATTGCGAATTTCGAGTGCTTTATCTTCATCGGCGGTATCCATACCTTCAACAAGCACTTTTCCGCTGTCAGGCAGATTAAGACCGTTAAAAAGCTTAGCCAGAGTAGATTTACCCGAGCCGTTATGGCCCAAAATCGCTACAAACGAGCCTTTTTCTATATCAATTGAAAAATCTTTTAAAATTTCGCCGCTTTCGTCATCATAAGCAAAGTCGACGTTTTTAACTTCAATAAATTTCAATAAATTTCACCTTTTAATTAAATATAGCCATTGCGCTGGAGCCACAAGGAAGAACATATCCAGTATTAGTTACAGGAAGTCCGATTTCATCACATCTGATATTACCGATTCTGTTTTTCATAACGGTAACACCAAGCACATATTCCATAACTGCCGGAGAAAGTCCCGCGGTATATGAGTTTATAAGGAAGAACTTAGCATCATCATAAAGAATTTCATTGCAAAGGCTTACCAATTCAAAAATTTCATCTTCAATTTTCCAAACCTCACCGCCCGGTCCTCTGCCATAAGACGGAGGATCCATAATAATGCCGTGATACTTCTTACCTCTGCGAATTTCCTTCTGAACAAACTTCTTACAATCATCAACAAGCCATCTTACAGGTTTATCTGCAAGCTCTGAAGCAGACGCATTATCCTTTGCCCAAGCTACCATTCCTTTTGATGCGTCAACATGAGTAACCTCAGCACCTGCATTCATACAAGCAAGTGTTGCACCCCCTGTATAAGCGAAAAGATTAAGCACTTTAAACGGCTGTTCGCTATTGCTTATAATTTCAGACATTGCGTCCCAGTTAACCGCCTGTTCAGGAAATAGACCTGTATGCTTAAAGCCCATAGGCTTTAAATTGAAAGTTAAATCCCTATATTTAATGCTCCAGACATCAGGAACTTTTTTGAAGGTATCCCAATGACCTCCGCCACTTTTACTGCGGACATATCTAGCATGAGCATTTTTCCAACGAGGGTCTTTTCGTTCTGTTTTAAAAATTGCCTGAGGGTCTGGTCTGATTAAAATTATATCTCCCCATCGCTCAAGGCGCTCGCCGTAAGAGCAATCAAGCAATTCGTAATCTATCCAGTCTTTTGAATATCTCAAAGTTTTCTCCTAAATTAAAGATTTCTTATTTTATCAGCAATATACTCTGCCTGTTTTGTAATTTCATCAGTATTTTTGCCCTCAATCATCACTCGAACGAGTGGCTCAGTACCTGATGCTCTTACCAACACTCTGCCGTCAGAACCAAGCTCCCTTTCAACCTCGTCAATTGCCGCTTTTACATTTTCATCATCGGCATATTTTTCTTTAATTTCTTTAGTTACAGTTATGTTAACCAAAACCTGTGGGAACTGTTCCATAACAGATGCTAATTCTTTTAAAGATTTGCCTGTGCGTTTCATAGTACCAAGCAATTGAATTGCTGATAACTGACCATCTCCTGTAGAAGCGTATTCAAGGAAAATGATATGACCTGACTGCTCACCGCCGATAATATAGCCTTTATCGCGCATTTCTTCAAGAACATATCTGTCGCCGACTTTAGTAGCAACAACATCTATTCCCTCACGTTCTGCGAATTTAAAGAAACCGATATTGGTCATAACTGTCATTACAACAGTATTTTTCTCAAGTTTTCCTCTTTCTTTCATATCGTTTGCGGCAATTGCGATAATCATATCGCCGTCAACAACATTGCCATCGTTATCAACCGCTAAACATCTGTCTGCATCGCCGTCAAAAGCAATACCGCAATCACAGCCGTTTTCTGCAACATATTTCTGCAAGTTTTCAAGATGAGTCGAACCGCAGTTATCATTAATATTGATTCCGTTAGGGGTATTGCCCATAAATGAACACTCGGCGCCGAGAGAGGTAAACACTTTTTCAGCAGTTACGGAAGAAGCACCGTTTGCGCAGTCAAATGCGATTTTCATACCTTTTAAATCAACATCAATTGTTGAAAGAAGATGCTTTACATACAAATCAACGGCGTCATGTTTTTCAATAACAAAGCCTAAATTCTCATTTTTAGGAAGTTCTTTTTCTTCTTTTCTGTCAAGAACGATTGCCTCGATCTCCTCTTCCATTGCATCAGGAAGCTTATAACCGTCTTTATCAAAAAGTTTGATTCCGTTATATTCAAAAGGGTTATGAGATGCAGAAATCATAAAGCCTGCACTACAACCGAGTTCTTTTATAAGGAAAGCTGTACAAGGTGTTGGAACAACACCTACTGTAACGGCATCAGCGCCTACTGAGCAAAGACCTGCAACCAACGCAGCCTCGAGCATATCACAGGAGATACGAGTATCTTTGCCTATCAAAATCTTCGGTTTTCCTTCAGAATGTTTTGCGAGTACCTCAGCTGCAGCTTTACCGATTTTCATAGCAAGTTCAGCTGTAAGCTCAACGTTTGCAACTCCTCTTGCGCCGTCTGTACCAAATAATCTTCCCATTTTCTATTCCCTCCGTAAAGTTAAAAGGTCATTTGACCGTTTTTTGTAAGTCCTAAATGTTTATATGCCAAATCTGTTACACATCTGCCGCGTGCAGTACGCGATAAAAATCCAATCTGCATCAGGTACGGCTCATAAACATCCTCAATCGTAACTGTTTCCTCATTCAAAGCAGCCGCAAGCGTTTCAAGTCCGACAGGACCGCCGTTATAGGTAGTAATAATTATATTCAGAAGTCGTCTGTCAAATTCATCAAGACCTAATTCATCAATCTCAAATCGGTTAAGAGCATTTTGAGCTACATCTTCGGTAATAACACCATCAAACTCAACCTCGGCAACATCACGTACACGTTTTAATAATCTATTTGCAATACGCGGTGTACCACGTGAACGAGAAGCGATTTCAAGAGCGCCGTCATGAGTAATATCAACACCTAAAATTCCGGCTGAACGGGTTACGATATCACCTAATTCCTCCGGTGAATAAAGTTCAAGTCTTAGCAGTATACCGAATCGGTCACGAAGAGGTGCAGTAAGTTGACCCGAACGTGTTGTAGCGCCGATAAGCGTAAATTTAGGCAAATCAAGTCTTATTGACCTTGCCGAAGGACCTTTACCGATAATAATATCAAGGCTGTAGTCCTCCATAGCAGGATAAAGAATTTCTTCAACCGAACGCGAAAGGCGGTTAATTTCATCGATAAATAAAACATCACCAGGCTGCAAATTAGTAAGAAGCGCCGCTAAATCGCCCTGCTTTTCAATAGCAGGACCTGACGTAACACGCAGATTTACACCCATTTCGTTAGCAACAATGCCCGCAAGAGTAGTTTTACCAAGACCCGGAGGACCGTAAAGCAAAACGTGGTCAAGCGACTCGCCTCTTCCCTTTGAAGCCGCCATATATATTGAAAGATTTTCTTTTACTTTTTGCTGACCGATATATTCATCAATGGTTTTCGGTCGAAGTGAAACCTCAATTTCAGCATCGGCATTTTCAGAAAACTCAGATGCTACTATTCTGTTTTCAAAATCCATTTCACTCATATTTTTCCCTCAATTAAAACAAGTATTTTAATGCATCCTTAATAATCTGCTCGGTATCCTTTGATGTATCGCATTTTGAAACGGCAGATTTTGCCTCGGACTGCGAATAACCGAGTGCCATAAGAGCTGAAATAGCTTCAGTTTTACCGCCCTGAGCGCTGTTTGCCGACGAAATATCAGAGCTTTCAATTTCTTCGTCAGAAACAGTTATGCCTACTTTATCTTTAAGTTCAAGAACAATTCGCTGAGCAACTTTTGGGCCGACGCCCTGTGCTCTGGTAAGGGTTTTTGAATCCCCTGTTGATACAGCGGCGCAAAAAGCATTCGGAGTAAGCTCGGAAAGAATACTGATGGCAGCTTTAGGACCGACACCGTTTACTGTAGTAAGAAGCTTAAAAGCCTCAAGCTCTTCCTTGGTATAAAAACCAAATAAGTCAACAGCATCTTCACGCACATTCATATAGGTAAACAGAAAAACCTGTTTACCTGTATCAGGTAACTGTCTTAAAGTGTTATAAGTAACTCTGCAACCGTATCCGACACCTGCACATTCAACCACTGCGGTAGTCGGGTCGGTATAAGTAAGCGTTCCGTTTAAAGAATAAATCATATTTTTACTCCGTTATATCAATTTTTTGAGTTTTTCAGCCAGTGAACCGGCAGAATGAGCGTGACAAATTGCCATTGCAAGCGCATCAGCAGTATCATCAGGCTTCGGAACAGCCCTTAAATTTAGCAACATTTTTGTCATTTCCTGAACCTGTTGTTTTATTGCTTTGCCGTATCCCGTAACTGCCTGCTTCACTTGCAGCGGCGTATATTCGGCAATATCCATTCCTCTTTGCTTAGCGGCAAGGATGCACACACCTCTTGCCTCGGCAACACCGATAGCAGTTGTAGCATTAGTATTGAAAAATAGCTTCTCAATTGACATTGCCTCAGGGTGATACTTGTCAATAATACTGCAAAGTTGATTATATATCTGCAAAAGCCTATCGTTAAGCTCATCATCTTTAGATGTTGTAATGGCGCCGTAATCGATAACAATAAACTTATTTGCTTTATACTCGATTACGCCGTAGCCGACAATTGCATATCCCGGGTCTAACCCTAAAATTATCATAATTCCCTCATTTATTACATATTACTGCCAATTTACATTATTGAACAATTATATCACATATAGATGCAAAACGCAATTAATTTATTTAAAATTCAAACTTTTTTTACAAAGAAAAGCCTCAGTAGTCATAAAAACATACTGAGACTTTTAAATTTTGATAAGCTAAACTGTTCTCTCAAACAAATCTACATCATATTTTACAAGATACTTTTCCAGAATAAGCAAATCCGAAATATCAACTTTGCCATTGCCATCAACATCAGATGCAACAAAATCAGTTGTAATATTGTAATTAGCAAGCTTCTTTCTCAAACTAAGGATATCTTTCAAATCAATATCACTGTCAAAGTTTACATCTCCTGACTTAGTTTTATCAAAAGTACCGGGAATCCAGTAATATCCTCCTAATTCATATGCTCCTGCATCAGGTGCACTTCCTTCATAAACATCAGGCATATAATCAAGTTCAGTTCCTGCATCAATCAACGGAGATGAATTGGTGGGCAAGAAGTTTTCATCAATTTTAAAATCAGTTTTAAAAACATTTGAAATAAGAGTAGGAGCATTAGCTCCCACAATAAAATCAGCCGTCGGATTAATCGCATTATTTGCGATAACCATTCCTTTTTGACTGTATTCTTCGGTCTTAGGCCATCCTTGTATTCCTTCTCCACAGTCAAAAACAGTATTTCGGTAAATCTGATTGTCGATACTGTTGGTATTAATAACTATGCCTGCTTCTGAAACATTCCATACAACATTGTTACGGACGATAAAGTTAGAACAATTATTATCAAGATAAATGCCGCAAGAATTCCTCATACTGTCATGCACCCAATTATTGCGGATAGTAACACCTTTTCCGTTACGGTGATAACCGTAAATCACACCGCCGTCTCTGGTGAGATACATTGCATTATGACAGTCATTGTATTCAATTACAGTATTTTCATAACCGTCACCCGGGATACCTGTATTAATGAAGTATATAAGAAAGCGGCCTGATTTATACAGATTATTATGACTTATTGTGTTGTTTTTAGTGTTTCCTTCAATTGAAATTGCGGCATTGTAGCCACCACCCATGGCAACATCATGAATATCACAGTTAACAACGGTATTACCGTCGCCATTTATCAAAAGTCCGCTACTCATTGTATAAGCTATTTCACTGTTTTTCCATGTATTGTTATCGCCATAAAACCTTGTGCTGTTGTAAGCGTTTACATGAGTATTGTATCCATCGTTAGTACGGAAAAAATCAGAATAATAAACGTTAACATTATCAAAAACACAATTATCTGACTCGTGTACCACAACTCCGCCAAGCATGTTAATGTTTTTGAGTGTTACAAAAGAACTTCCCCACAATTCAACCGCATTACTCCTTGTTTTAATCTGAATTTCGCCGCTTTCCGGAGCTTTGCCATCGGGCATTATAACATAAAAATATCCGGTTTCCTTATCGTAATAATATTCTCTTGCAACGTCCAATCCGGATAAAGAATTAGTAAGATAATACCAATTTCCTTTTTGTGGAGTGTAGGTAACTAACTCTTCACCGACATAAGAAGAGAATTTTAAACTTTCTCCAGCCTTATAATCAGTAATGGTTCGTGCATAAGAAACGTACTGTTCATACTCATACCCTGTCCAGAGGTATACAGTTGCATCGTTCCAATCGCCATCAGGCAATTCATCATCATACAAGCCGTAATGATCAGAACCTTCATCCATAGTTTTTCTTTCCATGTTCAAAACATCATCGGCAGGAGCATTCGGCCATCTTGCTTCAACAAGATTTTTATGTTCGCCGTTATCAAACCACAGCGCGTGTGCAACATCATCCATAATACCGATGTTAGTACGAAAAATATTACCTGAATATTTTTCCCATGAAGAAATAATAGGATCGTATGAAGAAATTGTAACATCAGCGCCTTCTTCGCCTTTGATTATATACGGTGCTTGAGCACTGCAATCTGTTTCCCAAAAAACCAAAGTATTATGATATACGCCTGATTGCAAAACAATAGTATCACCGGTTGTATACGCCTGTCTTGCTCGGTCTATTGTAAGATAAGGGCTTTCTTTTGTCCCGTTACCGCCGTCATTGCCGTTAGAAACAGATACATAAATCTCCTTGCCTGCAGTCTGCGCAGTTACAGGAAATGCTGATAAAATTACAAAAATAATTAAGATAAAGGTTAAAGCTTTGAATTTCATGCTCCACCTCACAAACAAAATTTATTTAATCATGCCGCAAAATAATCATAGAATTCTATTATAATATCTGATATCGAAAGAATATTGAGTATATAATTCTTCCATTGTCATTTCTATTTTTTTGTTTTTACAGAAAGTTTTTTAGCTTTAGTATATACCTTCTTGCCGTCAATGGTTTTGAACGCTCTTACAGATACATAATACTTTTTATTCTTTTTAAGCTTTTTAAGCTTTACAGTTGTTTTCTTGACTATCTTTTTCTTAGCACCCTTAAGGCTCTTCTTTGTGCCGTATCTGATTTCATAGCCATCAGCGCCTATAACGGTTCCGATTTTAATACTAACAGCTTTTTTTAGTACCTTTTTAGTAACTTTAGAAATGTTTTTTGCCAAAGTTGCAACTTTTACAACTGATGAATAATTGCTGTGATAAATATTGCCGCTATACTCTTTGCAAGCAACTACGCGGTAGCTGTAAGTCTTTCCTCTTAGTAATCCGATATCGGTTATTGAATTTGAATAAACATTTTTATGATAAGCATAATCGCCGTTATCAACTGCTCTGTAAACGCTGTAGTAATCAGCATCTGTGCTGTTCCAGCTTAATTCAAGAGAAGTTGCTGTAAGCATTTGTGCTTTAATTCCTGTTAAAGCGCTGACATATAAAGAAGTAGTATCCTGAGTAGGATTTACCGAATCAGTCTTTGTAGTTGTAGTGCTAGTCGGTGCGGCTACTGTTGTAGGCTGAGTAACATTCGCCGAAATATTAACTAATGCTTTTATTATTTCAGGATATGCGACTTCATATGTATATCTGTCAACAAGTCCGAAAGCATCCGACTTTGAGCTTGATAAAACTCCGTTATCCCACCAAATCGGTGTTATATCAAACTGTTTGCAATACGATATAACGTCTGTTACATATGCTGCACGGTCAGAAGTATTATTTTTATTAACTGCACCAAATTCGCCCAAAATCACAGGTACACCCTGCTGTGTAAATAAATAATTAAATAGTTCACAAGAGTCTTTTATACTGTTGTCAGCATTGTTAGGTATCCAAGTTGATTGACTACCCTCTCTAAAGCAGAACGACTGTGGTGAATATGTATGAAACTCAACTGCAAGTTTGTTTTCAGCAGTATCTGTAGGTAACACAAGATTTCTTGCATTTGAAGCTGAGCTTCCAGCACCGTATGTGCTGATAATAAGAATACGTTTTTCGTTATTGCCGCCTGTTGCACGAACTGAATCAACAAATATCTGCGCAAGAGTATTGCAATTGTTATAATCAACGTTTGTTACGGCGTGATTCCAATCACTTTCAGCGTATAATATTTCATTAAACGCTTCAAAAAGCAGATGGTCACCGTAACCTTCAAAGCGCTCACCGATTGCATTCCAGAGGTTTGCAAATTTAGCTTTTCTGGTATCCATTCCTGTGCTGTTGGTATTCAGCCAATTCTGCTCATGATGTGTATTAAGAATACAATAAAGTCCTTCGTCCATAATCATATCTACTACTTCCTGAACTCTATCCAACCAAGCGGTATATGGTACGCCTGTACTGTCAATATTACCGCGCCAGGTAACAGGAAGTCGAATTGTATTAAAGCCTGCATTTTTATAAGCCTGAATTAATTGTTTAGTAATTCTCGGGTTTCCCCATGCGGTTTCGTCCTGACCGCTGACGCAAGCTGAATCAAGAGAGTTACCTACATTGATACCTACAGTCATTTCAGCAACAAGTTCAGTTGCAGTTATATCTCTCATTGTACCTATAGCAGATGCCGAGCTTGTCTGCGGAACACACAGCATTGTGATAAACATAACCAATGTCACTATTATTGCTGCTATCCTCTTAAAACTATTCATTTTTCTTTCTCCTCCATTTAATTGCTATTTTGTAGTTACGATAAACCGTTTATCCTTGGTGTAAACCTTTTTACCGTTTATTATTTTAAATGCTCTTATGCGAACATAATATTTTGTATCGCTTTTAAGTTTTTTCAGCTTTCTTAACTTAACAATCTTTTTGATTGTTATTTTCTTTGCACCTTTAAGTTTCTTATTAGTGCTATATTTTATCTCAAAACCCTCAGCTCCAAGCGTATTTTTAAACTTGAACTGAATAAATTTGCTTGTAACTTTTTTCTTTACGACTTTTACCTTTTTAGCAAGAGTAACAATGCTCACAGTCTGGCTGCAATCAACCGTTTTACCTGATAACACCGCGCAAACTTTATACTGATAGTTTTTTCCTCTTTTCAGTTTCAAATCTGTATAAGAATTAGTTTTTACCGATTCATAAAGTTTCAATGAGCCTTTTTTACCGATAGCTCTGTAAATCTTGTATTCGGTTGCATTCTTAACAACATTCCAAGAAAGCTTAACTGAATTAACCTTTACAAAATAAGCACTAAGGGTCAGCGCAGTTTGACCTGATGTAGATGAGGTAGGAACTGAAACAGCAGTGCTGTTTTCAACGTTCTGCTTAGTAGATGCCGTAGGTTGTGTTATATCATCAGGAGTGGTATTAGCAGTTGTATTTGCTGTCGGAAAATTATCAGGCATTGTCGGGTCAGTAGAGTCAATTGAGGTTGACGAGCTCGACACAGCGCTTGTACTTTCCGTATCTGAGGAGCCATCCGTCTGAGATGAGCTTGATGGAGTTGATGACTCAGTCGCACCTGAAGATGAATCATCAGGCGTTGTCGGGTCAGTTGAGTCAATTGAGGTTACAGAGCTTGACGAAACAGTTGAGCTTGTCGAAGCTGTACTTGATGATGTAGTGATAACATCAAAAATATCATCAAGACCCGGGTCTGTATCATCAACATCCGAAACATCAGCGAAAGAAACCGACGGAACAAGTATCAGTATCGTTATCAATGACAATACCAAGGCAATCCATTTGTTTTTCATAATTATATACCCTTTCATTTCATATATGCTTATTTTATCATAGCATATTATTATTTTCAAGTATAAATAAATATACTTTCATATAACATTTTCAATTAATACGAGTTTATTTGTAGGTTTGTCAATGATATGTTACAAAATTAAGTAGAAAAAACTTCACCAGTGGTTAAGAAGTGATTTAACACTTCTTTTGGCGACTTCCAACCGAGCGGACGCATCGGAAAATTATTATATTTTCTGCTGTGAAC
>JBGVHY010000235.1:0-2014 GCA_045122755.1 Acutalibacteraceae bacterium
TGATTAAACTCGATACAATCCGAAACACCGGCTTTTTTAGCGTTTTCCCTTGCAATTATAAGTGCGCTTTTATCAATATCCGAACCGTAAGCTTTAAATTCACTTGTTCTGTTAATTGCCTCGATTGCCCTTTCTCGCTCAACGCGGTAAGCGTCCTCGGCAATAAAACCAAAGCCTTCGGAAATAAAGCCACGTTTAAGTCCGGGCGCAATATTATTGGCAATCATAGCGGCTTCAATAAGAATTGTGCCCGAGCCGCAGAACGGGTCAAACATAACGGTATCAGGATAAATACGCGCAAGAAGACAGAAAGCCGCCGCCAGAGTTTCTTTAATCGGAGCTTCATTTGCGTTTGCTCGATAACCGCGTTTATGAAGTCCCTCACCCGAGGTATCAATCATAATTGAAACTTCATCTTTCAAAATTGAAAACTGAATCTGATATTTCTTACCTGTTTCCTCAAACCAATCAACATTATACTTTGCTTTCAGTCTTTCAACCATTGCTTTTTTGATAATCTTCTGACAATCGGGAACTGAATGTAACTGCGACTGCAAAGACCAGCCTTTTACAGGGAAAGCATCGGTTTTGCCGATGAATTTTTCAAACGGCAGATTTTTTACATTTTCAAAAAGCTCAGTAAAATTGCGTGCTTTAAATCTACCAACCAAAATTAGAACACGTTCGGCAGTACGCAGATTTATATTTGCACGTGCAAGCGTATAACTGTCACCTGAAAACAAAACTCGTCCGTTTTCAGCCTTTACATCTTTAATATCAAGTCTTTTAAGTTCGTCAGCCAAAATTCCTTCTAAGCCGAACAAACACGGTGCTATAAAATTCAAAAACATCTTCCTTAATAATAATTTTATTAAAATATACATTATAATAATACATTAAAATTTAATAAAAATCAATAATAATTAATTTTTACAAAAATTTTATAAAAATAATGATTGACTAAAAGTAATATTCATAGTAAAATATGTGTACAATATTTATTAAGGAGTAAGGAGTAAAGATAAATGAACGAAGAATACACACCTGATTTAGTTGAACTTACCGATGAAGAAGGTAATAAATATAATTTTGAAGTGCTTGATGCTTATGAAGATGGCGATAACAAATATGTAGCTCTCTCTCCTTGCAATGAAGATGGCACTCCTGACGAGGAAGAAGACGGTACTCTCGTAATAATGAAAGCGATAGAAGAGGAAGACGAAACATACTTTGAAGAAATTGAAGACGACGATGAGTATGAAACAGTTGCTGATAACTTCATCAATCGTCTTGAAGATTTCTACGAAATAGACGAGCAGTAATTTATTCAAAATTCCCCTGCCCTGTACGCTTACAGCCTTGCTACTATAACCCTACACTTATTTTTAGGGAGCTTTGACTCGGATGGCGGGACCTGCAGGCCTCCCCGTTTATACGGGACGTTGGAAGCGCAAAAACCATTCGGCGGGCACCCACCTGACGTTTTGTTCAGGTTATATCTATTGCAGGGTTGATACGGCAGGGCGGGATTAAAATTTTATTATCTACCGACTTTTGAATTTTCAAAGGTCGGTTTTTCATTATTTTTCAAATTACGACAATATATTTTGCATTTCATTTTAATTTTTAAAATCTTTAATATTTCTTTCATACAAGTTTCAAAACCTGTTCAAGATTTATTAATATCTGTTTGTTATTATAAATATGCAAGATAAATATTCCCCCTAAAAATATTAAAACTTGCGACTGTTTGCCGGTCGGACTTGATTCCCCCGGCCGGCGAAGCAGACAACTGACTACGGTACAAAACATGTACTTTTTCATATTTCCCCTTTGAAAAAAAGAAAGAAGTTCACTTATGAGTGAACTTCTTTCTTTTTATTTTTCATCTATTTGCCTATTGACAAAACAACATTTCAGGTGTAAAATAAATATATCGAACATTTGTTCTATAGGTGATGTGACTATGGAAAGGACTATTTTACACGTTGACTGCAATAAATTTTATGCCTCA
>JBGVHY010000236.1:0-3124 GCA_045122755.1 Acutalibacteraceae bacterium
ACTTCCTTATGGGAAGGCTCCGAATGAGAGCGTTTTCTTTATGATTTTAATACAAATAAAGCTACGAATGTAAGAATAATACCGATAATTGATTTTAGAGTCGGTTTTTCTCTGAACATAATTGATGCCATTAAAGTAGCAAGCACCAAACCGCCGCCGGTGTTTGCAGAGAACAGCTGAGATGAAGTAAGCAGTCCGCCTGCGAGCGATTTGAAGTAGGTGTTTACAAAAAGGAAAATTGCCATAAGCACCATATATCTGAGGATTTTTCCTGTGATTTTTATCTCGGCTTTGTGATGCGCAAACGATGAAATACCTGTAAAAGAGAAAAGAATTATAAATGAGAACAGATACATATAAAAGTTAAATACTGTTTTATCAACCGATATATCTGTAATTCCGAATGCTGTACCTAACGATTCGCCGAGTCTTGCGGTACTTCCTATGAAGAAGTCGCATACTCCGTTTGCAATACTGCAGACTGTAAGCAAAATAACATCCTTGACCTTTAATCCGCCGCCGATACCTTTGTTGTAGCCGAGCATAAGCCAGATTGCAACTAAAAGGATAAGTAGACCTAAAATCTGATTAATGCCAATCGGGTCACCGAAAAACAAGGCAGAAAGAACAATAGGAACGATTACACCAAGGTTAGTGAACACACTTACCAGCATATAAGCGCTGCCGCGTACCGCCATAAGCCAGCTTATGATGAAAATTGTCGAGGCAGTTGCCGCGCACAGCGAAATAATAAGCGCTACAGGTGAAACCGTAAAAAGCTTCATAAAATTGCCCTGTAAACTGAGAACTGCAAGGCTGATAGCGGTACAAAGTGCCATTCTGATAAAATTGAGCTTTGCAGAATCGGTAATGGTGTGAGCATATGTACCTACGCTTTTTCCGCAGTAGCCTTTGATTACACCACCCATAACGGATATAGAAATAAATAACAGACCAAGTAAATTCATATTTCCTTTAATGCCTTCTTTACTTTTGTTTTGCTGTGGTATTATAGCACAATGCTTGTGTTAATGCAATAAATTAGAAGCAAAAAATTAAAAAATTAGTATTTTATTGAGCATTTTAATAAGATGTGATATAATAATTTAGTTGTTCGGGGAAACAGGTGTGAATCCTGTACGAGCCCGTCGCCGTATTGCGCATTTTTGTTATTAATCTTACCCTGTGCCGCAAACAGGGGAAATAAGTCATTGGGAAACCGAGAAGGCTGGTTGATAAGCGCTTAGTCGAAATACCCGGCAACAAATTAGTACTCTTAGAATAACTGCGAGCGCCGGTTAAGAGGAAAAGAAAATTAAATTTAAGGAGAATACAAATTATGAAACAGACAAATTGTAAAAAACTTTTGTCGTTCGTCCTTTGTATCGTGCTTATTGCGGCTATGGCACTCTTTACAACAGGTTGCAACGATGAAAAACAGGCTGACGAAGCTGTTGTTACTACCACTTCGGTAGAAACAACTACAAGCGGAGTTAAAACACTGGGAGAAGGTGAAAAGAGCTTTAATTTCACCGTTACCGATGCTGACGGGAATGAACAGGAATTTCTTATCAAAACCGATAAGACTACCGTTGGTGACGCTTTACTCGAACTTGAAATGATTGCAGGTGACGAGGGCGATTACGGTCTTTATGTAAAAACAGTAAACGGCATTACTGTTGATTATGATACCGACGGCTGTTACTGGGCGTTTTATGTGAACGGCGAGTATGCTTCAAGCGGTGTTGATTTGACTGAAATCACCGAAGGTGCAACTTATTCATTTAAGGTTGAAAAATGAGTAAATTGAACATAAAAGAGATTGCTGTTTTCGGTATGCTGGGAGCTGCAATGTATGTTTCAAAACTTATAATGGAAGTTTTGCCTAATGTTCATTTGCTTGGTGTTTTTGTGGTAGCAATGACAGTTGTTTTTCGTGCAAAAGCGCTGTATCCGATTTATATTTATGTATTTCTTAACGGATTATTTGCGGGCTTTTCTACCTGGTGGATTCCGTATCTGTATATCTGGACAATCCTTTGGGGAGTGACAATGCTTCTGCCTAAAAATATGCCGAATAAGCTGCGAACAATAGTTTATATGCTTGTGTGCTCGGCGCATGGCTTCTTGTTCGGTGTACTTTATGCGCCTTTTCAGACGATTGTATACGGCTTGAATTTTGAAGGTACGCTTGCGTGGATAGCCTCGGGACTTCCGTTTGATATAATTCATGGAGTAAGCAATTTCTTCTGTGGAGCGCTTATTATGCCGATAGTATCGGTGTTAAAGCTAACTGCGAAACGTTTATACTAAATTAAAAAGGCTCAGAGATTTTTCTCTGAGCCTTTAAATTATTGTTTAATATTCAACATATTCTGTTGCAGCTTCTGTAGTAGTTGTTTCATTAAGATAGTCAATCTTATCCGGTGAGTAGAATTTAATAGCAGAATTGTTTGTGTCACATTCCATCTCTTTGATAAGTACATCTACAACGTTTGTATTATAATCGTCCTGTACAAGAACGCTGATTGCAGAAGATGTATAAGTATCTGTGTATAAAGCGTCGCTTGAATCTTTGCCTTTTAAAATGTTTCTGCGAAGCACCAGAGCATAGCAATCATCATTTTCGATAACCTGTGCTGCGCCGACTTTCATTTTGAGAGCTTCTGTAAAGTTTTCATCAGCATCACTGCCGTTGTCTGCAACTTCATTTGCTTTAGCACTTAAAAGAATCTGCTCGTAATCAGCAACAGATGATTCAGATGAGGTGTCTTCTGTTGAAAGACCGAAAGCAACCTGATAGTTTGAGTAAACTGTTGCAAAATCAGTACCGCTGTTAAGCTGTTTAGCATAATCTTTTAAAAGCTTTAACTGTGAAGCCTTGGTTTCATCGTCTTTTTCGTTGCCTTCATCATCGGTGAAGCTTACATCAATTATATAAACAGGAACAAAGTTGTTCTCAAGTGTAGTATTGATATCTTTATCAGCCGGTCTCATAGAACCGCGTAATTTTTCAATTTCAGGGTCGAGAGCTTTTTCTGTAGTTGTTTCAGCTGTAGTTTCACCCTCAGCTGTTGTTTCTTCTTCGTGGTCATGGTCATGTTCTTCTTCAGCCTCTTCAACA
>JBGVHY010000237.1:0-2508 GCA_045122755.1 Acutalibacteraceae bacterium
CACCATAGATTTTGGTTGCAACTGCTTCGATTTTTTCTGCAAGTCCCATATCATCAGGATATGTGAATGTAAAATCATTATCTTTTTCTGTAAGCTTAAGAACCTCTTCAGCAAGTGCTTTTCCGCCTTCTCCGCCTTTGCCCCAAACTTCACAAAGAGCAACATTAACGCCGTATTCCTTACATTTTTCCTCAACTAATTTGAGTTCAGTCTCAGTATCAGTCGGAAATCTGTTAATTGCAACAACGCAAGGAAGTTTAAAGTTATTTGTAATATTTTCAATATGTTTATAAAGGTTTGGAAGACCCTTTTCTAGTGCTTGAAGATTTTCTTGACCTAAATCAGCTTTTGCCACGCCACCATGAGATTTAAGCGCACGCACAGTAGCAACAATAACAACTGCTGACGGCTTAAGAGAAGCTACACGACATTTAATATCAAGGAATTTTTCAGCGCCAAGGTCAGCACCAAAACCAGCCTCTGTAACAACATAATCGCCGAATTTAAGCGCCATTCTTGTAGCCATAACCGAGTTGCAACCATGTGCAATATTTGCAAATGGACCACCGTGAATAAACGCAGGAGTATGCTCAAGAGTTTGAACAAGATTTGGTTTAAGCGCATCTTTAAGCAGTGCAGTCATTGCACCGTGAGCTTTTAAATCACCTGCCGTAACAGGCTCACCGCTGCGATTATAACCAACAATAATTGATTTAAGTCTGTTTTTCAGGTCGGTAATATCGGTTGCAAGACAAAGAATTGCCATAATTTCAGATGCAACAGTGATATCAAATCCGTCTTCACGCGGAACACCCTGCATTTTTCCTCCGATACCGTCAATAACATTACGTAACTGGCGGTCATTCATATCAACACAGCGCTTCCAAGTGATATTTTTAACGTCGATATCAAGCTCATTACCCTGCTGAATGTGGTTATCAAGCATTGCAGCTAAAAGGTTGTTAGCCGCTCCTATTGCGTGCATATCACCCGTAAAATGAAGGTTAATATCCTCCATAGGTACAACTTGAGCGTAACCGCCACCGGCTGCACCGCCTTTAATTCCAAAAACAGGACCTAATGAAGGCTCGCGAAGAGCAATAACAACGTTTTCGCCCATTGAAGAAAGTGCATCACCGAGACCAACTGTTACTGTGGTTTTGCCCTCTCCGGCAGGAGTTGGATTGATTGCAGTAACAAGGATTAACTTACCGTCTTTTTTATCTGTTTTTTCTTTTAAGATATTATAATCAACTTTTGCCTTGTATTTGCCGTAATACTCGATATTATCCTCAGAAATACCTACCTTGTTTGCAATTTCTTTAATAGGAAGCATTACATTTTCCTGTGCAATCTCAATATCTGATTTGTATCCCATATAAACACCCCTTATCTGGCTTTTGTTTCGATTTCGTTGAGTGCATTTTTAATAAACTCTTCAACTTTAACAGCTCCTAAATCGCCGTTCTTTCTAGAACGAACAGAAACAGTGCCGCTTTCAACCTCTTTTTCACCGACAATGAGCATATAAGGAATTTTCTGCAACTGAGCCTCACGGATTTTGTAGCCTATCTTCTCTGCTCTGTCGTCAAGGTCAACACGAATACCTGCGTTAAACAACTGTTCCTTAACCTCATTTGCTTTATCAAGGTATTTATCGGAAATAGGAAGAATTCTAACCTGTTCAGGAGCTAACCACATAGGGAATGCGCCTGCAAAATGCTCAATAAGAATACCGATAAATCTTTCAATCGAGCCAAATACAACGCGGTGAATCATAATTGGCTGATGTTTTTCACCATCTTCACCAACATATTCAGCATCAAAACGCATTGGAAGCTGGAAGTCGAGCTGGATTGTACCGCACTGCCATGTTCTTCCCAAAGAATCTTCAAGGTGGAAGTCAATTTTAGGACCGTAGAAAGCACCGTCACCTTCATTAACAACATAGTCGAGTTCTAACTCTTCAAGAGCCTCTTTAAGTCCGTTAGTTGCCATTTCCCAATCTTCTTCGGAGCCAATGCTGTCCTCAGGTTTTGTGGAAAGCTCAACGTGATATTTAAAGCCAAACAAATTGTAAACCTCATCAATAAGTTTTACAACACCTTTAATTTCAGATGTAATCTGCTCTTTAGTCATAAAGATATGAGCATCATCCTGAGTAAAGCAACGAACTCGCATAAGACCGTGTAACTCACCTGATTTTTCGTGACGGTGAACTAAGCCTAACTCTCCCATTCTGATTGGCAAATCACGATAAGAATGCATCTGAGATTTATAAACAAGCATACCGCCCGGGCAGTTCATCGGCTTAACAGCAAAATCAGTCTCATCAATCACTGTTGTATACATATTCTCTTTATAATGATCCCAATGACCTGATGTTTCCCAAAGCTGACGATTTAACATCATAGGCGATGAAATTTCAACATAACCGTCTCTGGTGTGAATTTTGCGCCAGTAATCAATAAGAGTATTTTTAAGAACCATACCCTTTGGCAAGAAAAA
>JBGVHY010000238.1:0-8576 GCA_045122755.1 Acutalibacteraceae bacterium
GGTTAATTTTTCTTTAATAATGCGTTAAATTGCCTTTTAAAATTTTATTATGCAAGTCCCTCATTTATTCATAATCAGAAAGCCAACAATAGAATTTATTATAAATAAAATTTCTGTCATAATTGCTAAAATACCGCGATATTTAAAAATATTTCAACTTGTGCATTGACAATATAAAAAGGGTGTGTTATAATTTTGACATAAATATTTTTAAGGAGATGCACTTATGAAAAGAATTAAAACTGTCCACACACGTGACCTTAAAAAGAGCGTAAAAACAGGTGGTTGCGGCGAATGTCAGACTTCTTGTCAGTCTGCTTGCAAAACTTCTTGCGGTGTTGCTAACCAGAAATGTGAAAACGCTTCAAAATAATTTTTTTGAAATAACAAAGACCGCCACCGACAAGGTGGCGTTTTTACTATATTAAAAAGGACAAAACAAATGGTACATCAGTATAAATTAAACGGCTACAATATAGTGCTTGATACTGCATCAGGCAGCGTTCATTCGGTTGATGAAGTAGCTTACGACATCATCGAACTTTATAAAGAAAAAAGCGCTGACGAAATAGTTGGCATAATCGCAGATAAATACGGAGTTTCAAGCGATGAAGTCCTCGAATGTATCGAAGATATAAAAACACTTGAAGAACAAGGTAAACTCTGGTCAAAAGACGAATACGAAAATTTAGCAATCGACTTTAAAGCGCGTAATACCGTTATCAAGGCGCTCTGTCTTCATATTGCCCATTCCTGCAACTTAAACTGCTCATACTGCTTTGCCGCTCAGGGTAAATACCACGGTGCTGACAGTTTGATGAGCTTTGAAACAGGAAAAAGAGCGCTCGATTTTCTTATTGAAAATTCAGGTACAAGAAGAAATCTTGAAGTCGACTTTTTCGGTGGTGAACCGCTTCTCAATTTTGAAGTTGTAAAACAACTCGTAAAATACGCGCGCAGTATCGAAAAAGAGAAAAACAAAAACTTCCGCTTTACTCTTACTACCAACGGCGTGCTGATTGACGACGATGTAATCGACTTCTGCAACGCTGAGATGGATAACGTGGTACTCTCGCTTGACGGGCGTAAAGACATTCACGACCATTTCAGAAAAGATTTGGGAGGAAACGGCTCTTATGACAAAATCTTGCCTAAATTCAAGGAATTTGTCGAGAAACGCGGTGATAAAAGTTACTATATGCGCGGCACTTTCACCCATAATAACGTAGACTTTACCAATGACATTTTGCATATGGCTGATATGGGCTTTAAAGAGCTTTCAATGGAGCCGGTAGTTTGCCCGCCAAATGAGCCTTATGCGCTTACCGATGAAGATTTGCCGATTTTGCTCGAGCAGTATGAAATCTTGAGCAAAGAAATGCTTAAACGCAAAAAGGCAGGAAACGGCTTTACATTCTACCACTATATGATTGACCTTGCAAACGGCCCTTGCATTTACAAACGCATTACAGGTTGCGGCTCGGGTACTGAATATATGGCGGTAACTCCGCAGGGTGAGCTCTATCCTTGCCACCAGTTTGTCGGCGATGAAAAATACAAATTAGGCGACATCTGGAACGGTGTAAGCAACACCGAAAAGGTTAACGAGTTTAAGCTCTGCAACGCTTACGCTAAAGAAGAATGTAAAGATTGCTTTGCAAAACTCTATTGTTCAGGCGGCTGCGCGGCAAACTCCTACCACGCAACAGGCAATATAAACGGAATTTACGAATACGGCTGTAAGCTTTTCAAAAAGCGTATTGAGTGCGCTATTATGATGAAAGTAGCCGAGGCTGAAGAGGAATAATTTATGACTACCCCGATTGCAGATTTTATCGACAATTACATAAAAAGTGAAATGTCCCGTCTGCATATGCCAGGGCACAAAGGAAGCGCCTTCTCCGAGGATATAACCGAGGTAAAAGGGGCTGACTCACTTTACGAGGCAGAGGGTATTATTAAGCAGTCCGAGCAAAATACAACCGAAATTTTTGGAAGCAAACACACTTTTTACTCGACCGAAGGCTCTTCGCAATGCATAAAAGCTATGCTGATGTTAGCTTGTGTCAACCGCGAAAATAGAGCTGACCGACCACTTGTTTTAGCGGCTCGAAATGTTCACAAAGCATTCATTCACGCAGCGGCGCTTATTGATTTTGATGTTAAGTGGCTGCTACCCGAAAAAAGCGGCTCAATCTGCGAGTGCATAATAACCGCTGAACAGTTAAAAAGTGCTTTAAACGAACTGGAAAACAAACCTTGTGCAGTTTACATAACTTCTCCTGATTATTTAGGAAATATCGCGGATATTTCATCGATTTCGGAAGTTTGCAAAGAATTTGAAATCCCGCTTTTAGTTGACAACGCTCACGGCGCATATTTAAAATTCACAGGTGAGCACCCGATAGATTTGGGAGCTGATATATGTTGCGACTCGGCGCACAAAACCTTACCTGTTCTCACAGGCGGCGCTTATTTGCACATAAATAACGAACGTTTTCTTGCTAACGTAAAAGAAACTCTCGCGGCTTTCGGCTCAACCAGTCCGTCTTATTTGATTTTATCCTCGCTTGACAAAGCGAATAGATATATGGCGGAAAATTTCAAATTCGACCTTGAAAACTGCATCAAAAAGGTTGCAAATCTCAAAGTTTACATAACTGATAAAAGTGATGAAAAACTCAAAATAACAATAGATGCGAATAGGTTAGGGTCAACAGGTTTAGAGCTCGCAGAATTAATGCGTAAGAACAATATCGAGTGTGAATATGCCGACGAGCAATTTACAGTGTTGATGTTCTCGCCTTTCAACACCGATGAGGATTTCGAGAGGGTTGAAAAGGTGCTGAAATCACTTAAACCTTGCAAATGCAACATAGATTTCATTTCTTCTGTGCCTATCAACCAAGTAACTACAATCCGCGAGGCGTATTTTTCACCTCAGGAAAAGATCGAAATTGAACTCTCAGAAAACAGAATTTGTGGATTTTCAACTGTTTCATGTCCACCGGCAATCCCGATTGCGTTACCTGGCGAGAAAATTACAAAAGAGCATATAATGCTCTTTAAAAAATACAATATAAAAACAATAAAGGTGATTGCAAAATAGCAATCACCTTTTTTATTCAATGCGCCGACAATCTTCACTCGTAAGTGACTTAACTCGTTTTCAACCCCACGTCTTGCGCTCATGAGAAGAGAGGGCGAGTAATACTCGCCCTTACAATATACCCACAAGCTTACCTACACTTGTAGGGAACGGTGAGTCGCCGTTACGTATTTAAATCTAAAGATATCTTTTGTGGAGCAAAGCATTATGCCCTTTGTCGAGTGGCTTTGGTAATCAATTGCTTGGAGGCATAATGCAGAGGATACGCAAGGATACTTCCTTGCGCGCGTTTGGGTTACTTTGTCGCGAAACAAAGTAACATATAAATAATTTATTGTTTGTTAGGTTGCGCCCTACGGCGCATTACCTTGTCTTGTCGCAAGGTAACCGAAAGACATTTAAGGGGAAACCCCTTAAAAATCCCCTTTGTTAAGATTAGCTAACGGTGCGCAATACCACCCCAGCGCGAGTAGGTCTTTTGATTAGATATGCTTTATGAATTTGCTCGTTAGTAGACCTCTGGACTTCGTCGAGATGCTTCGCGCTCGTGAACAGTAAAAAATGCTTCCTCATTTAGAGGAAGCATTTTTCTTATCCCATAATAACTTTTACTTCTCGTACTTTTCCGCCGATTGGTGCGATTGGACCAAAAGGTACTTCTTCGCCGTCAACAATAATTGTTTTAACGCCTTTTTCAGCCTTTGCGGTGTTATCAACTGTGATGTTGAATGTATCACCGCGGAATTTACGGGTAACAGTAAACTCTGTCAAATCATCCGGTAAGCAAGGGTCAACTACAAGTCCGTCATAATCAGGCTTGATGCCTAAGATAAAACGTGAAACGTTATAGAATGTCCAAGCCGCAGTACCTGTGAGCCATGAGTTTTTAGCCTCACCGTGATTCTTAGCATCGCGACCTGCAATCATCTGTGAATATACATAAGGCTCAGTTCTGTGAATTTCAGAAATCTCCTCAAGATAAGCCGGACAGGTTCTCTTGTAAACCTGGAATGCTCTGTTACCTCTGCCGATAACGGTTTCTGCGATAGATACCCAAGGGTTGTTATGGCAGAAGATACCGCCGTTTTCCTTGTATCCCGGAGGATATGAAGAAATCTCGCCGAGTTCAATATGATATTTTGTATATGAAGGTGCGTTAAGCACGATACCATATTTAGTATCAAGGTATTTTTCAACCGACTGCAAAGCCTTTAATGCTCTGCCGTCCTCAACACCGATACCAGCCATTACGCAGAAGCCCTGAGGCTCAATAAAGATTTTGCCTTCTTCGCACTCATTAGAGCCGATCTTATTGCTGTAAGCGTCATATGCGCGAACAAACCATTCGCCATCCCAACCCGCTGTAAGAACAGCCTCAGTCATTTCATCAACTGCCTTTTTCGCAGCTGTTGCCTCATCTTTAAGCCCTTTCTGCTCACACATTCTGATGTAGTCAGGACCTACCGCTACAAACATACCTGCGATAAATACAGACTCAGCAACAGGACCTTCAGAAGGGCCGAAAGTCTGGAAGCTTTCACCAGGATTTTCCGAGAAGCAGTTAAGATTCAAGCAGTCATTCCAGTCAGCACGACCGATAAGCGGTAATTTATGCGGACCGAGATTATTTGTAACATGATCAAATGAGCGTTTCAAGTGAACGAGCAAGGTCTCGGCCTTTGACTCATCATTATCAAACGGTACCATCTCATCAAGAATTGCGAAGTCGCCTGTTTCTTTAATATAAGCGGCAACGCCGAAGATAAGCCAAAGCGGGTCATCATTAAAGCCGCTGCCGATATCGTTGTTACCTTTTTTAGTAAGCGGCTGATACTGGTGATAAGCTGAGCCGTCTTCCATCTGAGTAGCGGCAATATCGAGAATTCTCTCTCTTGCACGCTCAGGAATAAGGTGAATAAAGCCTAACAAATCCTGTGAAGAATCGCGGAAGCCCATACCTCTGCCGATACCTGACTCAAAATAAGAAGCAGAACGCGACATATTAAATGTAACCATACACTGGTACTGGTTCCAGATGTTAACCATTCTGTCAAGTTTATCGTCAGATGATTTAACTGAATATGTAGAAAGAAGATTTGTCCAGTATATTTTAAGGTCTGCAAGCGCTTTTTCTACCTGCTCGTCGGTTTTAAACTTAGCAAGGAGCTCGTTAGCAGGCTTCTTATTAATAACGTCCTGTGCTTCCCATTTATCGTCTTTCGGGTTTTCACAGTAGCCCAGAACAAATACCAAAGATTTTGTCTCTCCTGCTTTTAAAGTGATTTTCTTTGAATGTGAGCCGATTGGCGACCAACCTGAAGCAACAGAGTTTCTTGATTTATTCTCCATAACTGCATCCGGGTCAGCAAAGCTGTTGTAAAGACCGATGAATGTTTCGCGATCGGTATCGAATCCGTCAATTTCTTCATTACAAGAGAAAACAGCGTAGTGATTGCGGCGCTCACGGTACTCGGTTTTATGATAAATTGTACTGCCGATAACTTCAACCTCACCTGTTGAGAAGTTTCTCTGGAAGTTTGTTGTATCGTCGTTAGCGTCCCAAAGGCAGAACTCAACAAACGAGAAAACTGTAAATTCCTTGTCAGTATCGGTTTCGTTTGTGAATTTAAGTCTATGTACTTCCGCGGTTGTATCAAGCGGAACGAATGAAGTCTGCTCAGCTTTAAGTCCGTTGACCTTTGAAGAAATTACAGAGTAGCCAAGACCGTGACGGCACTCATATTCCTCATACTTTGCTTTGCAAGGTTTCCAACCCGGATTGAAAACATTACCGTTTTCATTAATGTAAAAATAAATTCCGCCGTCATCGGTAGGGACATTATTATATCTGTAACGTGTAAGACGCATCAACTTTGCATCTTTATAAAAACAGTATCCTCCCGATGTATTTGAAATAAGTCCGAAAAAGTCCTTGTTACCGAGATAGTTAATCCACGGATAAGGAGTTTTCGGCTCTGTGATAACATATTCGCGTTTATTGTCATCAAAATGTCCGAATTTCATTTGTTTTCCTCCATTTATATTAAATTCTTACCTTATATATAATAATTTATTATCGCAATTATTGCAAGAGTTATTTTTAAAAACCGGTAAATTTTATTTATATTTTTAAATCGCTCCATTTTGTTAGTCAAATTGCACAAATTTAAGCTTTGCATTTTATGAAATTACACCAAAAAGTAGAAAAGGTTAAAAATTTTCAATTTGTTGTTGACATTGCATAAAATCGGGTGTATAATTTGGTCAAACAATACAAAAAGGATGTGTTTATTATGACTTTTACAGAAAAATTCCAATCCTTGAAAGTAGCTTTCGATAAAGCAAATACCAAAAAATTCGATGCTGACTTTGCAATACAGCTCACAATGACTGACGAGGATTGCGGCGGCACCTTCTATATTGAATACAAAAACGGTAACTATTCAGTAGAACCGTATGACTACTATGACAACACAGCAACTGTTCTTGCTCCTGCAGATGCAATTGCTAAGCTTTCAAAAGGCGTAGTTGCTAAGGATTTAATCCTCGGCGGCAACGAAGAAAACATCAAATCTCTCGCAGCTTCATTAAAACCGGCGAAGAAACCGGCTGCTAAAAAGACTACAGCTAAGAAAGCTGAGCCTAAAAAAGCAGAAGAGAAGAAAGAAACTCCTAAGGCTGCTGAGAAAGCTGTAGCTAAAACTACTGCTAAGAAGGAAGAGAAAAAAGCACCTGCTAAAAAGTCTTGTGCTAAAAAAACTCCTGCTAAAAAAGCAGAAACTAAAGCTACAACACCGGCTGCAAAATCTGCAACCGTTAAAAAAGATACTAAGGCTGCAAAATAACCTTTGCTTTAGTATCTATACTAATTAGCTATTCCTCTTTTAAGTTTTTTCATTATATACTCCATTTCATGAAAAGCCGACGGTATCCCCGTCGGTTTTTCAATTTTTACACATATTATAATATATACGCCACGACTTATCGGTTGAACGACCAATATGTTTGGTTTTCGTTTTTATTTAACATATTTGAAGGCAATAAGATGGTAAAGATTAGTCAAGGGGTAATATTTTAACATTTCTTGATAAACTTATAAAAATAAATGCGTTGGCTGATTGCCAACGCATTTATTTTCTACTCTCTGTTGTCATGCGATAAGAAGATGCCGTTTTCACGCCAATGCTTTGCGTCCTCCTTCGGCGAAACACCGAAAAATTTTAAATAACAACGATAAAATCCCGAATAATCGCTATAACCGCAAAGGCTACTGACCTTATTAAGATTTTTTTCCGCCTTAATAAGATGCTTTGCCTTCCACATACGCATTGATTTGACTGTTTCATGAAACGACATATTGTAAAATTCCATTGTAGTCTGGTTGATATACCATTTTGAAACCGAAAATTTCTTAGCAATCTCATCAATTGTGATATTATTGCAGTAATTTCTTATAATATAATCGTAAACCTTAACCCTGTATTCATGAGAATCCTGCGATGGCGCATAGTTATGTCGTTTGGCAAACAAAAGCCCCAGCTCTGTTATCAACATTCCAATCGGGAAAGCAAAATTTGCAAGACCGAGATTGTTATTCTGATACCTTTTCAACGGTGAAATAATACTGTCAAAAACGGAAATCTTGAAATCCGCAGAACGAAAAATATTATTTTCGCCCTTTTTACGTTCATTAAACGGCTTTAAAAATGTTTCATTATTTGAAAAATTGAATAAAACAGGGTCAAAAGTTATAATAACCAGCTGTTGAAGAACTGTTTTAGGATTAGGCTCACCGATAATATAATAATTTTCAAACGGGCGGGATATAAAGACATCACCGTTTTTAAGTACAGTTGTTTTTCCGCCGCAGACAAAGGTGAAATTGCCATTTTGGACAAATACAATTTCATAATCTTCAAAATCTGCTCTTTCAAAAAAAGAGCTTTTTCTTTTTATCTCAACATCACAGAAAGCAACCTTTAATTCAGAAGTATAAAAGCCGGTATTTTCAAAAAAATAGTCTTTATTCATATTTTGTCCTCCGTTCTTTGTATAATGGTAACACATTTTCGACGAAATAGCAAGAATTTTACGAACTTTTAGCAATTATTTTTGTAGTCATAGTGGATATATAATAAATTTACCAAGAAAACAGAAAAGGAGAATGTTTATGTTTAAAAGATTAGTTACCCTAACCCTTTCATTGTTATTGGTATTCTCAGTAATTCCAATGGCAATAGTTTCCGCAGAGGAAACAACTTACACTTATGTTGTCTATGACAATATGTCCGGCAATATGAACTCTGGCGGCACCGGCAAATCTATTACAACTGAAACAGATGCAATGTCAATCACTGTTAACGGTGGTCTGTTAACAAAATTTGCAGGTTATATCTCAGGATATAACTACGCGCAGTGGCAGTCATCAACTAACAACATAAACCTTACATTTGGTTTAAAGGGCATT
>JBGVHY010000239.1:0-2155 GCA_045122755.1 Acutalibacteraceae bacterium
CCGCTAAAATCGGCTCGTTTTCATAAAATATAAGCTCATTTTTAACCGAATTTACAAGTTTTTTTACTCGATTTTCGGTGGTTTCTAGACTTTCGCCGTACTTTTTCTCTCTACCTTCGGGCGTTAAATACCCTTGGTCGATGGAATAATCATCGGTAATATCATAATCCTTATCGCTGTTTTCTTTCTGCCTGTATTTAAGCAAGGTATGTGCGGCAACCGCCTGCGCTTTTAGTGCTTCATCAGGATAGCTTTCGTCCATCTCGGTCATAACAACGCCGACTAAATACTCCGTAATTGTAACTTCATCTGTCTTTTTCTCATCAGAAATATACACCTTTACCTTTTCTTCTGTATTAACTATTTTTGCGGTTACAGCCGAGGTTTTGGCTTTTGTTTTCGTTGTTGCTTTGGTTTCTTCGGTTTTGTTTTCGACCGAAATCAGCGGAACGGTGAGCATTGCGAAAAATATAATAGCGAATATCAGAATATAGAGTCTTTCCAAGGGTAATTCCTCCTTGACTTTTACACAAATTTATTATAAAATGGTAATATTATTGTGGATAAATATTTTTATGCCTTTGTCCATTCTATGCATGAATTAAAAAAATTATTAATAAGGAACATTAATTTGGTATGATGAAAAAATTCTTTTTATTGGTATTTAGTTTCCTCTCGCTTATAGGTCTTACCGCCTGGAGAACTTATCTTTTAGGTAACTGCATTGATTCGTTTAACGGTTTTTTCTTGGCTGAACACAGTATGCAGCGATTGATTTTTGCCGCTGTTCTCGCAGTTGTTCTTATTGCAATCGCAATTTTTGTATCTACAGATAAGAAAATGCCAGGCTCACCGCGACGTTCTTCAAAAACAATCGCATTTATAAACTTAGTCTACGCATTTTTTATTCTCGCAGATTCATTAACGCTTATAAACAAGCTTGAAACTCCTTGGGAGATTATCAACCTTGGATTGTTGCTATTGCTTGCAGTTTTTATGATTTATTATGCAATATGTATGTTTACATATAGAAAACCTTCTTCTATTATCAGCATACTTCCGCTTATTTATTTTGTTTATAAGCTTTGCTATGTATTTATAAACTCATTCGGAATTATCAAATCAAGCGAGGTTACTTTAAAAATTGTTGCTTTGATTTTCTGCGTTTTATTCTTTGAATTTTTCGCAAGATATATTTCAAAGGTTACCTTTAAAAAAGTTCGTAAAGTCACACTTTTTGCAGGAATCGGCGCTTGTATCAGCTGTGTTATAGCATCTGCTCCTGATTTTATAGCACCGCTTATTTACTCTGATGTTTCTTTGAGATTATCACTTAGCGAAAGCCTGTTTTTCTGCATAACAGCGCTTTATATAGCAGTTTTTCTGCTTTCTTCATATTCAAAAAGAGAGCTTTATAATGATTTTGCCGAACAAGAGGAAGAAGTAATAATTTCGGAAACAATCGACCTTTAAGGAGTGCTTTTTTTGGGACTTTTTAAAAAGAAGAAAAAGCTTGAAAACCCTGAGGTTTTAGCGCGAATTAACCAGAGGGCAATCAAGTATGTTACTACAAGAAACGAGGACGGAACCGAGTATGTACTCGGTCATTCCGGCTCGATTAATATTAAGGGCGATGAGCTTATCTGCTTTTCCGAAGGCAAAGATGTTTTTCGCTGTAATGTTTATGATGCAAAAGTAGGCGAGCTGCTTTCTAAAGACGGCGTACGCTTATCAATGACACGCGAGGATGGCAGTGAGTACGCCGTAATCGCATACTATGTTTACAGGAGATAAAAATGGTTTACGAATTTACAAAAATGCATGGAGCGGGTAACGATTACATTTATTTTGACTGCTTTAAGCAAAAAATCGATGACCCGAACGCGCTCTCAATAGCTCTTTCCGACCGTCATTTTTCTATCGGTGGTGACGGAATTGTTATGATTTGTCCGTCGGACGTTGCCGATGCTAAAATGAGAATGTTTAACATTGACGGTTCTGAGGGAAAAATGTGCGGAAACGCAATCCGCTGTGTTGCAAAGTTCCTTTTTGACAAGGGTATTTGCAAAAAAGACAAGCTTTCTATTGAAACCCTTTCGGGTATTAAATATCTTGACCTTGTAATCGAGAACGACAAGGTTGTACAGGTTACTGT
>JBGVHY010000240.1:0-6412 GCA_045122755.1 Acutalibacteraceae bacterium
ATAAAAAATAGTTGACAAACGCTCTTTAGTGTGTTACTATGGTAAAGCGATAACAAAATAAAGTTAATTGAAAGAGGTTTTTACTATGAAAAAGTTATTAGCACTCGTTTTAACATTAATTATGGCACTTTCATTTGTTGCTTGCGGTAACAAAACCGAAGATGCTAATGCAACAGCTGATGATACAACAACAGCTGCTACTGATTCAGCTTACGTAACAGAAAAAGGCACACTCGTTGTAGGTATCACAGACTTCGAGCCTATGGACTACAAAGATGACAACGGTAACTGGATTGGTTTTGATGCTGATATGGCAACTGCTTTTGCTGAGAGCCTCGGCGTTAAGGTTGAATTTGTAGAGATCGATTGGGATAATAAAATCCTCGAGCTTGACGGCAAATCAATCGACTGCGTATGGAACGGTATGACACTTACTGACGAAGTTAAATCTGCCATGGAAACATCTGAAGCTTACTGCAATAACCAGCAGATCGTAATCGTTCCTAAGGACAAAGCAGATAAATACAACACAGTTGAAGCTTGCAAAGAGCTTTCATTCGCAGTTGAAGCAGGCTCAGCAGGTAAAGATATGGCTGAAGAAAACGGCTTTAACTACACAGAAGTTAAAGACCAGGCAAGCGCACTTATGGAAGTAGCTTCGGGCACATCTGATGCAGCTATCATCGACTCACTTATGGCCGCTGCTATGGTTGGCGAAGGCACAGGCTACGAAAGTCTTACATACACAGTTGGTCTTAACAATGAAGAATACGGCGTTGGTTTCAGAAAAGGCTCTGACCTCGCTGAGAAATTAAATGCTTTCTTCACTGAAAGCAAAGAAAACGGCAAGATGCAGGAAATCGCTGAAAAATACGGCGTTCAGGCTGCTCTTGTAAAATAATTAATAATATAAATAATTGCTTTTGAAACATAGAGCGCAGATTTTGCGCTCTATGTTTTTGGCATTTTTAAACACAAAAAGGATGTATTCATTTTTATGTCATTATCAACAATAATCGAGCAGTTTCCTGTAGTTTTTGAGTCGCTCAACATCGGATTTCTACAGACTTTGAAGCTGTTCTGTGTAACGCTTCTCGGCGCTATTCCGCTGGGACTTATAATTTCTTTCGGCTCAATGTCGCGTTTCAAACCGCTCTCAGCTGTAGTAAAGATTTTTGTCTGGATTATCCGCGGAACTCCACTTATGATTCAGTTGCTTATAATTTACTATTTCCCTGGGCTTGCGCTCGGAAATCCCTTGTGGGGCAGTGGTGAAGACGGCAGATTTTTAGCGGCAACGGTTGCTTTTATTTTAAACTACGCTTGCTATTTCTCTGAAATTTACCGCGGCGGTATCCAGGGCGTACCTAAAGGTCAGCAAGAAGCGGGTCAGGTACTCGGTATGTCAAAATCCCAGATTTTCTTTAAAGTTACCCTTTTGCAGATGATTAAGAGAATCGTTCCGCCGATGTCAAATGAAATTATCACACTTGTTAAGGATACCTCACTTGCGCGAATTATCGCTTTGCAGGAAGTTATCTGGGCCGGTCAGGCATTTATGAAAGGCTCTCAGGGCATTTCGGGACAAATCTGGCCGCTTTTCTTCACAGGTGTTTACTACCTCATTTTCAGCGGTGTTCTTACCATTCTTTTCGGCTGGGTTGAAAAGAAATTAAGTTATTTCAGGAGTTAAGGTATGGCTTTTTTAGAGGTTAAAAACATAGTTAAAAATTTCGGCTCGACCGAGGTTCTTAAAGATATCTCTTTTTCAATGGAAAAAGGCGAGGTTCTTGCGATTATCGGCTCTTCGGGTTCAGGAAAAACTACGCTCCTGCGTTGCCTTAACTTTTTGGAGAGAGCAACATCAGGAAGTATTATAATTGACGGAAAAACCATTCTTTCAGATGGTATGAAACTGAATGAAAAGGAAATCCGCGCAAACAGACTGCATTTTGGTCTTGTTTTTCAGAATTTCAATCTTTTTCCGCAGTATACAGCGCTACAGAATATAGCGCTTGCACCAAAATTAAGTTTAAAAAGCAGCGGTGACGCAGGTCGTTTTACCTCGATTGAGGAAATCGAAAAAAATGCTGAGCAACTGCTTTCAAGGGTTGGACTTTCGGACAAGTTTGATTTTTACCCTTGCCAGCTTTCGGGCGGTCAGCAACAGCGAGTTGCTATCGCTCGTGCGCTAGCAATGAGTCCGGATATCCTTTGTTTTGATGAGCCGACGAGTGCGCTCGACCCTGAGCTTACGGGTGAGGTTCTTAAGGTTATCAAGGGGCTTAAAGACTCGGAAAGCACAATGATTGTCGTTACTCATGAGATGAATTTTGCGCGCAATGTTGCGGACAAAATTATCTTTATGGCTGACGGTGTTGTCGAGGAAATGGGAACACCTGAAGAGGTGTTTGGAAACCCGAAAAGTGATAAAATGAAAGCATTTCTTTCAAAATCGCTGGAGAATATATAAGATATTAAGTGATATTTATAAAATGAAGCCTCTCTGATAAGAGATGCTTCATTTTTTGGTTGTTATACCGAGAAGGCAACCTGCGGTTGCAATAAATAATGATTATTAAAGTCGCTTCGCCGATGAATAATTTTGGTATCGCTTGTGCGATGGGTTTGAAGCGGTGCGGCAACTTGCCGCACACTACTAATAGATTTTAAGAAACATTGTATGTCGATTTGCCCTCAAGCCGCCGTTTTTCTTTATCAAAATCTTTTGTAGAGCAAAGCATTACGGCCTTTGCCAAGTTAGCTTGAGCAAATTCAAGCAATTCTTGCATAAACATTTAAATCTAACCAAAACTAAACTGAGGTGTTTTATGAAAAGCATTTTAAAGGAATTTTTAAAATATGCATCGCTGAATATGGTCGGAATGATAGGCATTTCCTTTTATATATTAGCTGATACCCTGTTTATCGCGCAAGGCATCGGCTCGGACGGTCTTGCCGCACTTAACTTGGCACTTCCCGTTTACAGCGTTGTCCATGGTACTGGGCTTATGCTCGGTATGGGCGGCGGTACAAAATACTCGATTTTTCATAGCCAGCAAAAAGACAACGACGGCAACCGCGCATTTTCGCAAACCGTAATAATGGGACTTTGCTTTGCCATTCTTTATGTTCTCTACGGACTTACAATGTCAGGCACTACCGCGACTCTGCTCGGCGCTGATTCAGCCACCTTTGAAATGACTAAAACTTACTTAAAAGTAACTTTACTTTTTGCACCTGCTTTTATCCTTAACCAAATAACTATAGTTTTTGTGCGAAATGACGGCTCGCCGAAGCTTTGCACCGCAGCAATGCTCGCAGGCAGTATCGCTAACACGATACTTGATTATATCTTTATTTTTCCGCTTAAAATGGGCATTTTCGGTGCAGTTCTCGCAACAGGTTTTTCGCCGATTTTCAGCCTTTCGGTACTATCTTTGCACTTTTTAAAACACAAGAATAATTTTAAATTCATACCGTTTAAACCTTCAGTAAAATTAGGCTTTAACATACTTTCAATCGGATTTTCCTCGTTTATCAACGAGCTTTCTTCGGGCGTTGTAATCATAGTTTTCAATATGCTGATGCTCCGTCTTTCAGGCAATATCGGTGTTGCTGCTTACGGCGTTGTTACAAACATCTCGCTGGTGGTTATCGCAATCTTTACAGGCCTTTCGCAAGGCGCTCAGCCGATTTTAAGCCGAAATTTCGGGTTAAACAAACCTAAAAACATCAAACTCACGCTAAAATATGCCGCGATTACCGTTACTATTATTTCAGCGTTGATTTACACATTACTAAACATTCTTAAAGAGCCTATTGTGCTGATATTCAACAGCGAGCATAATGCACAGTTACAAACACTCGCAGAGGACGGAATAATGCTTTATTTTACCGCATGCATTTTCGCAGGTATAAATATACTCTTGACCGTTTATTTTTCCGCGATCGAGAAACCGACACCTGCCTGGATAATCTCATTTCTGCGCGGATTTTTAGTGATAATCCCTGTTTCGATTATTATGGCGAATCTGTTCGGAGTAAACGGACTGTGGCTTTCCTTCCCGTTAACGGAGCTTATCGTTTTCATTGTTGGAATTACGCTGATTAAATTCGGGAGCCAACACAGGGACTCTCCTGCAAAATACTTTTAATATGTAACAGACAAAACCATTATGACTTTTTTATTCAAGGCACCGTATCATTATTAGTTTTGTGCCGTAATGCTAAAGGTGTTTCGTACGTCTTTTGGCAACGCAATCGACGAGGCAAAACTACAAAGTAATAAATATATTATTAAAAACGAAGAACCACCTTCCTTTTTATTGGAAGGTGGTTTTTAAGCCTCTATATCATCTGATAAATCTTTTTTAATTAAAATTTCACCATTCTTTGCTTCATATTCTTCGACACATTCCTGTGCGAGAAACTCTAATTGTGCATTTAATGAACGCATATTCTTTTTGGCGACAAAAGTAATTTTATTAAGCAAATCCTGATTAAAACGAATTCCCGTTTGTATTTTATTTGTACCCATGATAACACCTCGCAATCATTTTACTAACATTATAATAAATTTGCACTTGATTTTCTACAAACAAAGTGTTATCATAGTGTTGGTGATTTTATGAATAAAGAGAAAAATAAGCAGATTTTTTGCGAAAACATTAAAATTTTAAGAGAGAAAAATAATTTTTCACAAACTCAAATGGCTCAAAAACTAGGGGTCAGCCTAAAAACTTTGCGCTTTCTTGAAAATGGCACTCTTCCGCCGAGAGTTAGCGTAAAAATCATTTACAACATTCATAATAATTTTGGAATTGAAATACAAGACATATTTAGTCCGCTTGATAAAAACTAATAAAACAGCCCTTGGAAAAATTCCAAGGGCTGTTAACTTAATCTATTAAATAATCTTTGAAAAACGGGGTTTTCCTTATCAAAAAATACAGCGGTGTGCCGAACACAAAAACCGCGCCAAGCTCGCCAAGACCTATAATTGCAAACGCAAAGGAAAATGACGGAAACACCTCGGGCAGAATAATTTTAAGCTCGAGTCCGATAATAATCGCATTCGATAAAATCGGCGGCAGGTACGACAAAAGCGGAAATCCTTTTATCGTTATTTTCCGCAAAAAATAGCTCAAAACTGCCGCAATAAGCGTTGCAAGCGAGCCGAAAACCACGTCTACCATTCCAAGTCCCGAAAATGCCATTCCGACTAAATTTGCGATAATGCAACCGCAGAAAAGTCCGGGCACAGCCGAGAATGTGAAAATCGGCAGAATTGTGAGAGCTTCGGAAATTCGGAATTCAATACCTAAATTTCCGAAAGAAATAGGGCCAAGTGCTATAGTAAGCACCGCGTAAAGAGCAGCGATAAAAGCGCTTTTTACTATAAATTTTGTCTTTGATTCGTTCATAACAAATCCTCCTTGTTTTTATTTAAGTCAGGGTTGGCCGCGACTGACTTTTCATTCAATTCATTGCACCTCAGATACTTCAGGCGCTATTTTTTCAGCTTTTACCTCTTCAATTCGGCGCTCGCTTACCGACAAAGCGGTAAAGCGGTAGCCTTTTTCTTCAACAACAGGCTTTTCGCCGTCTTTAGGTATTCTGCCTAAAGAGTAAAGTATAAATCCGCCGAGAGTATCAAAATCACCCTCAGGGAAAGAGATGCCGAGCATATCCTCAACCTCTTCGATATCGCAAGTACCGTCTATTTTAAAGGTTGTTTCGTTAACAACACTGATTTCCTCTTCCTCATCGTCATACTCGTCCTGAATGTTGCCCAAAATCGCCTCAATCAAGTCTTCGAGCGTTACGATACCCGCAGTTCCGCCATACTCATCAATAACAATTGCCATCTGAATACGCTTTTCTGTAAACTCCTTGAAAAGCTCGGAACAGCGTTTTGTCTGCGGAATATGATACGCTTCACGCATAATCGAGCGCAATGTTACACGATCAGGCAATTTTTTGCCTACGTATTTAAGCAAATCCTTAACATATATAATCCCGACGATATTATCAAGGTCATCTTCAAAAACAGGAATTCTTGAAAACCCCTCAGCGGTAGCGGTTTTAAGCACAGTTTCCAATTTTTCGGTTATTTCAACCGCCACAATATCAGTACGGTGGTTCATAACATCATGAACCGAAATATCATCAAATTCAAACAGATTGTTGATAATTTCTTTCTGGCTTTCCTCGAGAATACCCGATTCCTCAGCATCATCAACCAACTGTAAAATATTTTCCTCTGTAACTTCTTCATCGTAATCAGGATTTGTGCCGAATGCTCCCGAAACCTTCTGCCAGAAGAACTCGAGAATGGCTGAAAACGGTTTAATCACCGCTATCATAAAACCGATTACAGACAGTAGTTTTTTAGAAGTACCCTTAGGGT
>JBGVHY010000241.1:0-7453 GCA_045122755.1 Acutalibacteraceae bacterium
TTAGCTTTTACAAGGCGTGCTGATGAAGTATGCAAATCATTAGAACGGCACTTGCCCGATAGACAAAGCCGTTCTCGCACCAACAAAGAATATACTGCATCACCGACAAACGCTAATTGGTCGGTGGTAGCGGTTCTAATATCAAATTCTCTAAAAATATTAAGCATAATACCCTCTAATCAAGGAAATCAAACTCAAAGTCGTAAATAACAACTGTATCGCCGTTTTGAACGCCATTTTCACGCAAAGCAGAAATAATACCCGACTTTTCCAAAACTGTCTGGAAATATTGTAATTGTTCAAAATCATTAGGATTAGTCTTATCCATAAGAGGATGTATCCATTCAGCAATAACCTCATAGTAATCATCGTATTTGACAATCTTAAACTCGTGATTATCTGTTGATTTGACTTCAACTTCCGGTGCTTCTTCAACCTCATATTTGATTATAGGCGGCAGTTTTTCAAGTTCAGAAGCAACATAATTCATAAGTTCTTTGGTACCCTCAGAAATCGGTGCACAGATAGTAAAAAACTTAAGCCCTAAACTTTCAACGTAATTTTTAAATTCTTCTATCTGCTCAGGTTCAGCCATATCAATTTTATTAGCAACAACAATCTGTGGACGAGTTGCAAGTTCAGGAGAAAACACTTCTAATTCTTTATTGATTGTTTCAAAATCTTCAATAGGATTTCGCCCTTCGGAACCTGAAACGTCAACAACGTGTAAAAGAAGTCTGCAACGCTCTACATGGCGCAAAAACTGATGACCAAGACCTGCACCCTCACCCGCACCTTCGATTACACCTGGGATATCAGCCATGACAAACGAACAGTCATCGTCAATTCTAACTACACCGAGTACAGGAGTAAGAGTTGTAAAATGATAGTTTGCAATCTTCGGCTTAGCCTCAGATACAACTGATACTAAAGTAGATTTACCGACATTTGGGTAGCCAAGAAGTCCAACATCAGCTAAGAGTTTTAATTCCATTGTAATATCAAACTCTTCACCTGGTTTACCGTCCTTGGAAAACCGTGGAATTTGACGTGTAGAAGTAGCAAAATGAGTATTACCCCAACCACCTTTGCCGCCACGAGCGGCAATAAAGCTCTCACCATCGGAAAGGTCAGCCATAATTCTTCCTGATTCAGTTTCCTTAAAAACAGTACCGACGGGTACTTTGATTACAGTATCAGCGCCCGATTTTCCGTAACAACGGTTTGAGCCGCCTTTTTCGCCGTTAGCAGCGGTATATTTCTTTTTATATCTGAAATCAGCAAGAGTGGTAAGATGCTTATCGGCAATAAAAACAATATCGCCGCCTTTGCCGCCATCGCCACCGTCAGGACCGCCGTTTGCCACATATTTTTCGCGGTGAAAGGTTACTGCACCGTTACCGCCGTCGCCAGCTTTTACATGTATTTTGGCAACATCAATAAACATAATATTTCTCCTTAAATATCGTTTTTAACGATATCCTCATAAGTTTCTCTTTTAATAATTGTATAAGGTGTTTTATCCTTAATCATAATCATTTCAGGTCTTGGAATCCTGTTGTAATTAGATGCCATTGAGTAATTGTAAGCGCCTGTTGAAAGAACAGCCATAGTGTCGCCTTTTTCAGGAGTAGCAATTTTAGTGTTCTCCTGAATTAAATCACCGCTTTCACAGCATTTGCCGGCAATTGTAGCAACATAATCACGTGGTTTATCAGCTTTGTTAGCAACAACAACTTCATAATCCGACTGATATAGAGCATATCTGGGATTGTCCCCCATACCGCCGTCGATTGTAACATAATTTCTTACGTTTTCAATTTCTTTTACTGCACCGACTTTATAAAGTGTAATTCCTGCAGCACCGACGATCGAACGGCCCGGCTCTATTAAAATCATTGGAACTAAAAGATTATTTTCTTTGCAGAAGTCATTAATTACACCGGCAACTTCTTTCATATACATTTCATAAGCAAAATGCTCATCAGATTCAAGGTATTTGATAGCGAAACCGCCGCCAAGGTTAAGGACTTTTAATTCAAGACCTAACTCGTCTTTAATCTGCTTGTAGAAGTTCATCATTACCTTAGCCGCCTCAATAAATGGCTCATCTTTAAAGATCTGCGAGCCGATATGGCAATGAAGACCGATGAGGTTAAGGTTTGACATATCCTTTGCAGCCTTAACAGCCTCATAAGCCTCGCCGTTTTCGAGTGCAAAACCAAATTTAGAATCAATCTGACCTGTTCTGATAAAGTCATGTGTATGAGCGTCGATACCGGGCTTAATTCTGAACATAATATCAATTGTTACATTGCGTTCGCAAGCCAGTTCGTTGAGTTCTTCAAGCTCAAAATGATTATCAACAATAATTGTTCCGATTTTATTTTCAATTGCATAAATCATTTCATCGGTAGTTTTATTATTTCCATGGAAATAGATTTTATCTGCAGGAAATCCAGCTTTGATCGCGGTATAAATTTCGCCGCCTGATACGCAATCAAGTCCTAAACCTTCTTCTTTAGCAATTCTGCACATCTGAAGGCAATTAAGTGCCTTGCTTGCAAACAAAACAAGACCTTTTTCATAATTTTCATCAATTGATTTTTTGAACATTCTGCAGTTATTTCTAACTGTTTCCTCGTCCATAACGTAAAGCGGAGTACCAAATTTTTTAGCTAATTCTACTGTATCGCATCCGCCGATTGTAAGATGTCCATTATCAACACCTAAACATTCACTAGTAAACATCAATCTTCACCCTTTACTTTTAATGAAATATAATTTTTTAGTTCCTCTATTCCATCGCCTTTAAGTGAAGAAACGGGAATCATTTTAGGCTTTTTATCAAGGAACGAAAGCTCTTCCTCTAATGCTTCAAGCCTTTTTTTAGTTTCGGTTTTATTAAGCTTGTCCGCTTTTGTAAGAGCAATGACAAACTCAAAACCCATTTGTTCAAGATAATCAATCATATCAAGGTCAAGCTCACTTGGAGTATGACGCATATCAACAAGCTGAACGACAAGCGCAATATTTCTGTTTGTAGAAAAATAAGCTTCCATTAAATCAGCCCAACGTCGTTTCTCACCTGCGGATACCTTAGCATAGCCGTAACCAGGTAAATCAACTAATCGCGAATCAACAACATTGTAAAAGTTGATTGTAACAGTTTTACCCGGCTGAGAGCTGACCTTTGCAAGACTTTTTCTATTGAGTATCTTATTTATCAAAGAACTTTTTCCTACATTTGATCTGCCGGAAAAAGCAACCTCTTTACAATCAGATGGTTTCAGCTGTTTCGGAGTACCGAAAGCAGCCTCAAAATATGCTTTTTCAAATTGCATTTTGTAAGTATCCTTTATTCTAATATAAGTGGTAAAGGCTCTAAGAAGATAATATCATCTCTTTTTGCCGCATCACCTTCTGCTAAAACTGAAGCACAACCGACAGTTTCGCAACCAGCCTCATCTGCCAGCTTCTGAATAGCGATAAGTGACTCGCCTGTAGAAATAACGTCATCAACAATTAAAACTCTTTTACCTTTGATTTCAGCCGCCTCGTATTCACTTAAATACAAGTGCTGAATTCTGTCAGTTGTAATAGACTTTACAGAAACAGAAAGCGGATTGCCCATATATAATTTTGTGCCTTTTCTTGCTACAAAATACTTCTTACCACTCTGTCTAGACATTTCGTGAGCAAGCGGAATGGATTTTGCCTCAGGAGTTAAAATATAATCAAACTCAGGGCATTTATTTAATAATTCCCCTGCTGCAGCAACTGTAAGCTCGGCATCACCGAACATAATAAAAGCTGCAATTGAAACTTTATCGTTTATCGGGAAAATCGGGAGTTCGCGCTCAAGTCCTGCAATAATCATTTTAAATGTTTTCATATTTTACACTTCCTAGCACATTTTTTCAGATAACTTTTGACCTGATAATAAATGAAAATGAATGTGATGAACTGACTGACAGCCGTATTCACCTGAATTAGTAACGATTCTGAATCCGTTGTCGAGATTGTTCTCTTTTGCAATTTTTGCCGCTGCAACAAATACCTTTGCAACTAAATCTGCATTTTCATCTGTAATATCAGCTGCAGAATCAATATGTTCTTTTGGAATTATCAAAACGTGAAAAGGAGCCTGAGGATTAATATCTTTAAATGCATAAAGATATTCGTCCTCATAGACTTTAGTTGAAGGAATCTCACCGTTAATTATTTTACAAAACAAGCAATCCATATTAATTACTCCTTAATCATTTTTGCGATAATTTCATCAACTGCCAAAAGTGCTTCATCAACTTTAGTTACGTCCTTGCCGCCCGCCATAGCGCTGTCGGGCTTACCGCCGCCTTTGCCGCCGGTAATTGTTGCTACTTCGCGAACAATATTACCTGCGTGTGCACCTTTTTTAACTGCTTCTTTACCACAAGCACAAGCAAATGTAACATTCATTTTTTCTTTATTAATACCAGCAACTACAGCAACAATATCAGGATTTAGATCTTTGAATGAGTCACACATACTGCGAAGATTTCCACTTTCTACTCCTGTTGTAGCAAAAGCGATAACCTTGACTCCCTTTACTTCTCTTGCTTTTGAAAGCATTTCTTTAGCTTTCTGTGCCGCAATCTGCTGGTTCATTTCTTGGAGTTTTCTTTCAGTATTCTTAAGGTCAGCAACTGCAGATGTAACTTTATCAGTCAATTCTTCAGGGTTGCCAGCCTTTACCGCCTCACAAAGTTTTGCAAGAATAAATTCATTAGCTCCAATATATTCAAGAATACCGCGACCTGTTACAGCTTCGATTCGGCGAACACCTGAAGCTACCGAACCTTCGCTCATAATATGGAAAAGACCCAGCTGAGCAGTGTTTGTAACGTGTGTACCACCACAGAATTCAATAGAGTCACCTGCTGTAACAACTCTTACACTATCACCGTATTTTTCACCAAAGAGCGCCATTGCTCCCTTTTTCTTAGCTTCTTCAATAGGAAGAACTTCAGTAATAACTTCTACTGAATTAAGAATTTCATTATTAACAATTCTTTCAACTTGTTTTAATTCTTCATTAGTCAATGCTGAGAAATGAGTAAAGTCAAAACGAAGTCTGTTAGCTGTTACTTCCTGACCTGCCTGTTCAACGTGTGTACCGAGAACTTTTCTTAAAGCATTCTGTAAAAGATGAGCCGCTGTATGATTTCTCATAATAGCATGACGCTGTTCTGAATCAACTTTAGCGTTTACCTTGTCATCAATGCCGATTGAACCACTTTTTACGACACCGTAGTGCATATAAACTCCATCAGGATTTTTCTTAACGTTATTAACTTCAAATATACCTTTATCAGATGTAATAGCGCCTGTATCGGCAACCTGACCGCCAGAAACAGCATATAAAGATGTTTTATCAAGAACTACAATAGCTTTGCTACCCTCAGAAATTTCAGAAGCCTGTTCACCCTCAAGTACAATAGCTTTAACTTCTGCATCACAAGCAAGCTTTTCGTATCCTACAAATTCGGTTGAAGGAACATCTTCAAACTTAATATCTTTACTTGCCCAAGATTCGCCGTCAGAAGCTTTACGAGCATTTCTGGCTCTTTCCTTCTGCTCAACCATCAATCTTTGGAATTCATCTTCATTAACGGTTAAACCACTCTCTTCAAGTACATCTTTCGTAAGGTCAAGTGGAAATCCGTAAGTATCTTAGAGTTTAAATGCGCTTTCACCTGAAAGTTCTTTACCTTCGATAGAATCAATTAAGTCATTAAGCATTGCAAGACCTTGGTCGATTGTTTTAATAAAGGATTCTTCCTCGTTTCTAATAAGTTTCTTAATAAAATCTTTCTTTTCAAGGACTTCAGGATAAGCATTTTTATTTTCTTCAATTACTGTATCGCAAACCTCTGAAAGAAAAGCTCTGTTGATACCGAGTAATTTTCCGTGTCTTGCTGCACGACGAAGCAAACGACGAAGAACATATCCTCTACCCTCATTTGAAGGCATAACACCATCAGCAATCATAAATGTTGTTGAACGAATGTGGTCAGTGATAACACGAAGCGATATATCAGTTTTTTCGCTGTCGCCGTAATGAATACCCGCGATTTTGCTTACGTGTTTCATAATATTCTGTACTGTGTCAACCTCGAAAATATTGGCAACGTCTTGCATAATGCAAGCAAGACGCTCAAGACCCATACCTGTATCAATATTTGGATGGTCGAGTGGTGTGTAATTTCCATTACCGTCATTTTCAAACTGAGTAAATACATTGTTCCAGAACTCAACATATCTGTCACATTCACAACCGACTTTACAGTCAGGACTGCCGCAGCCGTATTTCTCACCTCTGTCAAAATAAAGCTCTGAACAAGGGCCGCAAGGACCTGAACCATGCTCCCAGAAGTTATCTTCTTTACCGAAACGAACAATTCTGTCAGGTGAAACTCCGACTTCTTTTGTCCAGATATCAAAAGCCTCGTCATCATCCTGATAAATCGAAACCCAGATTCTGTCTACAGGCAATTCGAGGACTTTGGTACAGAACTCCCAGGCCCAAGCAGTTGCTTCATGCTTAAAATAGTCACCAAATGAGAAGTTTCCGAGCATTTCAAAGTAAGTACCGTGTCTTGCTGTTTTACCAACCTGCTCAATATCAGGTGTACGAATACATTTCTGACAAGTAGTAACTCTCTTTCTCGGCGGTGTAACCTCACCTGTAAAATATTTTTTCATAGGCGCCATACCAGAGTTGATGAGAAGTAAGCTTTTATCATCCTTCGGTACAAGCGGAAAGCTTTTAAGTCTTAAATGTCCTTTTGACTCAAAGAAGCTTAAATACTTTTCTCTGAGTTCATTAAGTCCTGTCCATTGCATTTTAACATATCTCCTTAAAATTAAAAATTCAAACAAAAAAACACACCAAAAGACAACTCGGGACGATTTCTACCGCGGTACCACCCGAATTGCACATTTATGTGTGCCACTCTAAACACCTTTAACGCAGGAATTACGCAGTAACTCATCGCTACTGTGCAACAGGTTGGCGCTTTGACCGCTCTTTGAGTATTCACACCTACCATACTCTCTCTGGAAAAGAACAAAAGTCAAATTAGACCTGTATAACGCATCAATATCGTACTTATTATATATATTTAAGGTAAATTTGTCAACATTTTTTGATAAATTAAATTAATTTTTCATATTTTAGTTGAAAAATGCGTCAATTTGTATTATTATATTAAGAAAATGTATCTAAATGAGGTGTAATTTAATTGAAATACTCTGAAATGACAAAAGAGCAATTACTCAAAGAAAGAGAAAAACTTTTAGGTGAATTTGCTGAGTTTAAATCTTTGGGTTATAATTTTGATATGACAAGAGGTAAGCCAAGCAAAGAGCAGTTAGACCTTTCTGATGAGTTGCTTACTATGGTAAGCAA
>JBGVHY010000242.1:0-11642 GCA_045122755.1 Acutalibacteraceae bacterium
CCGCCGCCAGAACAAGACCTAAATTTATAGGCGGCTGCCGCGCAAATTATGACGAAAATAAAATGTAACCAAAAATCCCGTATCACCTGATACGGGATTTTTATATATACTTATACAATTTTTATATATAAAATATACAAAAGTTATTGAATTGTTGATATATTTATAGTAAAATATACTTAAACATAATAAAAGGAGTGTATAACCAATGGCTAACAGATTTATACTTAATGAAACTTCATATCACGGCGCAGGTGCTATTAACTCTATCCCTGATGAAATCAAGGGCAGAGGCTTTAAAAAAGCGTTCGTCTGCTCCGACCCTGACCTTATCAAATTCGGCGTTACCAAAAAAGTGACCGATGTTCTTGATAACGCAAGCGTTGATTACGAGATTTACTCGGATATTAAGGCTAACCCTACAATTGAAAATTGTCAGAACGGAGTTGAGGCTTTTAAAAACTCAGGCGCTGACTGTATCGTTGCTATCGGCGGCGGTTCATCAATGGATACCGCTAAAGCAATCGGCATTATCATCACAAACCCTGAATTTGCTGATGTCCGCTCTCTTGAAGGCGTTGCACCGACAAAGAACGCTTGTATTCCGATTATCGCAGTTCCTACAACCGCAGGCACAGCCGCTGAGGTTACTATCAACTATGTAATCACCGATGCTGAGAAGAACCGCAAGATGGTTTGCGTTGACGTTCACGATATCCCTGTTGTTGCAGTTGTTGACCCTGATATGATGGCTTCTATGCCAAAAGGTCTTACCGCCGCTACAGGTATGGACGCATTAACCCACGCAATTGAGGGTTACATTACCGCAGGTGCTTGGGAAATGTCTGATATGTTCCACTTAAAAGCAATCGAGATTATCTCAAAATCCCTGCGCGGTGCAGTTAACAACGAAGCAGAAGGCAGAGAAGGAATGGCGCTCGGTCAGTATATCGCAGGTATGGGCTTCTCAAATGTCGGACTCGGCATTGTTCATTCAATGGCTCATCCGCTCGGTGCGCTTTATGATACACCTCACGGTGTTGCTAACGCAATCATTCTTCCTACAGTTATGGAATATAACGCACCTGCCACAGGCGAAAAATATAAGGAAATTGCTAAAGCTATGGGTGTAGAAGGTCTAGATAATATGTCACAGGAAGAATACAGAAAAGCAGCAATTGATGCAGTCAAGAAGCTCTCAGCCGATGTCGGAATTCCTGCTGACTTAAAAGAGATCGTAAAACCTGAGGACGTTGACTTCCTATCGCAGTCCGCTTATGACGACGCTTGCAGACCGGGCAACCCGAGAGAAACAAGCGTCAAAGAAATCAAAGAGCTCTACCTCTCGCTTATGTAAATTTTACATCAAAAAGCTCAGTTCGTTTGAACTGAGCTTTTTTTAATTTTAGTGAATATAAACTGCCTCAAAATAAAGGTCATCAATAAAATCTTTATCATCACCGTTATAAACAACGAGATATTTATCATCTAAAAACCAACAATACTGCTTGGAAGAATTTTTATAAATAATAGTGCCCTGCTCGCTTTCAAAAGCACGTTTTATTTTATCATTACCCGCTTCGTTTGCATTGGTGTAAATTATAAGCTTCTGCTCGTCGCCCTTATCATCGGTAAAAGTAAAATCAAAGAAGTTTCTTGAGCAAAGCGATGCCCTTTTGAATTTATAGCCTTTAGGAAAAATCGGCGAAAAAGCCTTTTTATCCTCAAAAAGCATTACAAGCCCTTCCTGTTTAAAAGGATTTGCGCAGTCATTATTTTTATCGATATCAACCGCTTTTAATAAATCCGCAAAAGAATTGTAGCCTGAAACTTTCGATTTAAAATCCGAAAGACTGCCATAAGAAATTCGCATTTCATAAAGCAAATCCGTTGTAGCAATCGGCTTATAAGCTGCCTCTTTTGTCTTTTTAGTTTTCTTAGCGGTTGTTGTTTTTTTGGTTTTTCCCTTATCCTTGTCCGCTGTTTTGTTGCCTTCGGACTCAGTCTCAGTTTCACCCTCATCTGTTTTAGAAACACTCTCAGGCATTTTTGTATTCTCGGTAACAGGCGAAATCGTCTGTACGCTAGGCGCATTTTCAGTGCTCTCGGTATCCAAGCTTTTTTCAGCACCGGAACAAGCGCTAAGCATAATAGTAACCAATGCTAACAAAACAAGTGTTATTTTCCTCATTTTTTAACTCCTATTTTTCCGTAATAAACTCTAAAGACGCCTTATCGCAAACCGCGGTAATACTTCCGCACTCGCTTGTCTTATAAATTTCTGTATTTTCGAGCAAATCTAATGTTTCCTGATGCGGATGGTTATACTTATTCACCGCCGCAACGCTGATAACCGAATACTCAGGCTTCAGCTCTGCTATAAGCTCTTTTGATACACCCGTTCGGCTTCCGTGATGGCTGACCTTTAATACCTCAATATCGCCAATATTGTATTCTTGTAGCACATCGTTTGACGCATCACCTGTGAACAGAAAATCATATTCATAAAATGAAACAAGCAGAACCACCGACGCGTCGTTTGTATCATTTTTTAAATCTTTAGTCGGACCTACGACCTCAATATCAAAATTCTGCTCATCGACAATATACTCGCCGGAAAGCGGTTTTGAAAGCTTGATTCCCTCATCCTCCACCGCACCGACAAACTTATCATAAGTCTTGGTTTTTGCCTCAACAGGCGAGGTATAACAATTTTCAACCGTAAAATCTTCAAATACCTTATAAAGTCCGCCCATATGGTCGGCATCGCCGTGAGTTGCAACAAGATAATCTATATTGCTGTAGCCGAGAGTCGAAATATAATTTGAAACGGTTGCCCCGTATTTTGACTCACCACCGTCAATAAGCATACTCTCGCCGTTCGGCAGCTCGATAAAACAGCTGTCGCCTTGTCCGACATCAATAAAATGCACCTTTAGCCGTCCGTAAGAGGCTGCAATCTCGCCGTCGGCATTATTACTTGTGGAATTATTAGCGGTTGGATTATTATCGGTATTATAAAAATTTATTCTTATGTAATAAAGCGAAATCACAACCGCAATTACTACAAGTAAACTTATAATTCTTTTCTTCAATTATTTTTCCTTTTCTTTATAGAAAAACTTAGTTTTTCGTTTCGGTTCCATTTAAATACTGCACTCCGGGTTTTGCCGCCGAGCCTGATTTGTACTTTACAAGCTCGGATACGGTAACAAACTGATATCCTTTTTTAAGAAGCTTAGGGATAAGTCTTTTTACTGCTTTTGCGGTAGAGTCATAAATATCATGCATCAAAATTATATCGCCGTCTTTTGCCTTCATAGCGGCTTTATAAATTTTCTTAGCGTTTCTTGACTTCCAGTCCTCAGTATCGATTGACCAGTAATAAAGCGCCATACCCTGCTTTTTGCAGGTATTCTTAATAGTAGCCGTTGTAATTCCGCCCGTAGCGCGGAAAACGGTAGGTCTTGAACCTGTAATTTTCTCAATAGCGTCCGAGCATTTAACAATTTCGTTTGCTTTTACCTTGGTGCCGTACTGCTTATGCGAATATGTATGATTTCCTATTTCGCAACCAAGCGACACCTTGCGTTTGATATTCTCATGATTTTTCTCGGCATTCTCACCTACTGTAAAGAAGGTTGCGCGAACACCGTACTGTTCTAGAACATCTAAAATCTTCTTGCTTGCTCCGTTAAAATCAGGACCGTCATCAAAAGTAAGCGCGATAACCGGCTTGTTCGGGTCGATTTCATCAGGAGTAGCATTATCCTTAATTGTAGCGCTGTAAATATCGCTGTAATCGCTATAGATAGTTTCATCGCCGAACTGCATAAATGAACGCAATCTTACATAGTAAGTCTCGCCTACGGTAAGTCCGTCTAATTTACACAACTGCGTTGTAACGCCGTTTAATCTGCGCACCTCAAAATCTGAAAAATCGCTGTTTGGGGAATATTCAACCTCGTAGCCGTCGCAATTAATACCCTTTGTCCAGGAAACAGTCAGTGTTTTCGGAGTCTGCTCAACAATTGATTCGATATCCTCACCGCGCGGCAAGGTACAAGTCACAATCGGCTCGCTTGCAAGCCCTTCGGATACATAGCCTAAAAAGCTTTTATATGCTGAAATTTTAAAGGTATAATAATTCTCCATATCGAGATTATCAATCGTACATTCGGTAGTTGAAAAATCTTCAATTGTTTTTATCAGCGTATAATCATCTGATTTAGCATTTTTCTGATAAATCTTATATCCGCTGACATTTTTATTCATCTGCCAGGAGAGTTTTTGATAAGTTAACCCTTTTTCGGCGATAGTAAATGATGATACAGGCTTAACATCCATAGCCACAACGGTATAAGCCGCATAGCAACTAAGCAATAAAACCGCTAAAAATCCCGAAATTACTTTAACTGCCGTTTTCATAACAACTCTCCTTTCAAAAAATATAAATATATTATATAACAGAACACCTGATGTTTCAATAGGTAGATTTGTGAATTTATGATTTATATACCGCCTCTACAAGCTTTTTTCTGACAACCTCAAACTTCTCAGCAGAAAGACTCTCAGGCGAGCTCATAATGCGCAACGGTAAAGGCTCATCGCCGACATTAAGAGGTCGCTGAAAATACTCAAAATCGTTATAGCAAAAGCTATTTCGCTCATAAAAAGCAATGCGTTTTCTGTTTACTTCATTATATGGCAATTCAACCTCTAAAATAACAGCGCCCTTGATGTAATCTCTTATTTTTCTAAGCATTTTTGTGCCGATTCCTTGACCGCGAACGCTTTCATCAACCGCAAAATGCTCGATAAAAATAAAATCATCAAGATGCCAGAAGGACATTGCACCGATAACCTTTTCAGCATCAAAACAGAACAAAATTTCATAAATTCTTTTCTTTATAAGAGCTTTTTGCCCCTCAAAACTGCGGTATTCCTCACGCAGGAACGAGCTTTTTAAAAGCTCGTAAAACTGCCCAAAAACCCCATCACTTATCTCTTCACCTTTTAAAATTTCAAACCTCATATACAACACCAATCATAAATCCTCGGTAAGCTTTACCGAGGATTTCAGAATTAATACTTTGAATTTAAGTAGCCTGTAATATAGAAGCAGGACGAGTTCCAATAAATTGTAACCTCATTTGTAGTCCAGTTCCATTCCCAGTCGATATGGCAACCTGCAGGCGGCATATTATCCCAATCAATACCCTCTGACTGTTTTACGCCGTTAACTGTTGTAGGTCTCTGCCAAGGTCTGTCATTCGGACCGCCCGAAACGAGTCCCGGAACAGGCTCATCAACACCGTCAAACATTGATGGACGGTGATGCGGATTTTTAATAGTGTTTGTACCGAAACCTGTTACATAACATTTTGAAATATAGTTTCTGCCGAACATATAAGAAATACTGTCCTTAATAGCTTTATCATATTTGTCGCTCTTTGTAAGATAAGCCGCCGAAACCATATTACCAAGCTTGTTTGTAAGGACAGCGTTTGAACCCCAGTAATACTCGTTTTCGTGTTTGTTTACGCCGTCGTGAAGACAGAGCAAATAAGCATTGCGGTTGTAAATCTCAAGCGCCTTTTCAGCACCGTTTATAATATCTCTTAAAATCTTAGCTTTTAATTCCTCATCAGCGCCCTCTGCCAGACAATATGCGAATGAACCGTGACCGCCCTGATGATATGCGCCGAAGTCAACCTTTGAGAAATCCATTTTGTAAAACTCAGCGAATTTTTGCTCATAATATTTATCGCCTGTTGTTCTGAAAAGCTCAGCAGCCGCCCAGTAAATCTCGTCTAAGCAACAGGCGTCGCCGTAACCGCCTGTTTTGCAAGGCTCAACATTCTGGAACGGCTTAGCGTTCATATAATCAGCGTTGATTGCGTAATCAAAAGCCTTTTTAGCCGCCTCAAGACAGGTATCAGCCCATTCAGGATAGAATTTTTTATAAACTCTTGACGCAATAGCCATAGCCGCTGCAAAACCTGCTGTAGCAGGAATCATTACAGGGCTGATGCACTGGATTTTCCACTTCTCAGTATCTGTATCAGGCATATCATTAGCAGCAAATTCCTCAGTAGAAACCTTATGATAAACACCGCCCGACTCTTTATCTTGCATTTTAAGCATCCAGTCAAGCTCGTATTTTGCCTCATTAAGAATATCCGGAACACCATTGCCTGTTTCGGGGATATTAAGGTCATCACTAACGCCGTCAGCGAAAAGCTCATAAGCATACATCATATTAAATACAGTCTGATTAGCAGGGGTGATATATTTACCATAGTCGCCTGCATCATGCCAACCGCCTGAAACGTCTTCAATAACAACATCAGGATTTTCGAGCAGATAAGCCGGAAGATTATGACAAGCCTTATGAGTATACGGGCCTGCATATTTCTCCTCAAGCTCCATACCGCAACGCTGGAAATAAAGCGCTTTAATCATAGCGTTTGTAACTTCTCTGTAAGGTTTTTCAGCGATTTCAAAAGGATAAGAAATGCCCTCAGATGTGCTGATATAGTATTTTCCCGCTGTTTTAACAGAAGAAAAATCAAAATGTCTTACATAAACCGCATTTGTTGCGTCGAATTTTCTACCCGAAGGCTCAGCTGAAAAAACAACCTCGTCTGTATCAGCATTACAAAGAAAGTATACACCTTTGATATCGTCTTTTACAACTGCAACCTTGCTATCATTAATGCCGTAAGCAATCTGATTCACTGCAATTGACGGATTGAGCTCCGACTTGTATTCATCGGGAATTTTAATATTACTCATAACTCTTTCACCTTTTATAATATGTTTTCGCAAATATAGGGTTGACGTTTAACCGCCGTCAACCCTATATAAATCAATACTTTATTTTGCGTTGTCTATATCTTCCTGAACAACCGGAGCATAAGCGAATATCGCCGATGAGTTCCAGTATATACAGATTTCGTTACATACATAGTCGTTGTTCTTATCATAGTATCTGAACGGACCGCCTTCACCTGTTACATAACCACCTGCAAGCACACCAGGTACATAAGGTACCTTGTACTGTGCATTGAGAATAACAGAAGGATAATGGTGCGGATACTTGGTAGAACCTTCGGAAAGACCTACTACGAAGCAGTAGCCAAGCACGTTCATACCTAATGTGAAATTAAGAACTGATCTTGTAGCATCAATATAACTTGCATTTCTAAGACTTTCAAATCCGAAGTAATCAGCAATACCGCTGTGCTTGATGGTGTTAGCCTGACGTGAGTTTGAACCCCAACCGTAGTTGCCTAAATCACCAAACGATGCACTTGAAGTACTTGAGTCGTTCTTAGCAGCCTGTGTTGCAAATACATTCTTACAATTAGTTACAGTAGTCGGATCGGTTGTCTGCTCTTTCTTGTCAGCTGTTAAAGCATAACACAATGTACCGTAACCGCCGTGTTTCTGGTTTTCAAGCGCAGTAGGAATAGATGATGTAGCAAGGATTTTTTGATGAACTGCGCTGTCACCTGTCATTCTGTAAAGTGCAGCATACATATAGAACTGCGAACTGTTAGCCTCAGTAGAAGAACCGCCGTAAGAACCGCCGCCTACCTGCCAGCTAGCATCATCTCTTTCTGCAGGAGCCTGATCACGTGCTGTTTTCTCTTCAACTGTCATATCCCTAGGTGAAGAAGTTCTGTTATTTACATACCAGTCATAACCGAGTTTAGCAGCTTCAAGACATTCAGCAGAGAAATCAGGGTCAATATCTTTGAATGTATAAGCACAGCTTGCTAAAGCTCCTACTGCACCTGCAGTTGTAGCAAAGTTTACGCTCATAACGCGGAAACCTTTATAAGCACTGTCGCTGTGCGTTCCGTTAAAGCCCTTATCCTCGTTAGGAGTTGAATATGTAGCCGAAGCAAACTGGTCAGTACAAATCTTGAAGTAGAAGCCGCCGTAGGTTGAACTATCAGGATTTTTATTCTGCATATTGAGGATAAATTTAGCTTCCCATCTGATTTGGTCAAGAATATCAGGAATATCGTCTTTTTCGCCCTTGCTATTTGTATCCTGAATTACATTGAGATTCTCATAAACCTCAGGATACATCTCATAAGCGTAGCAAAGATCAGCGATAACCTGTAAGCCAGGCTGAACATATCTACCGTAGTCACCTGCATCGTGTAAGCCGTAAGCAAAGTCTGTTGCAGGAAGTGTAATCACATTGCCTTTTTCATCTGTATTTGCAACAAATGTACCTTTAGCTTTACCATCAGTAGTGGTAGCATCTGGATCAAATGTATCAACAATTACAACCTCTTTGCCCTTATTATCACCGGTTGACTCAAGGTGACAAGCCTCACGTTCATATGCTGAATATTTAGCATAATAAGCGCCTTCTTCCTCACCATATCTATCAGCTAAATGCTTATCATAAGCGAGTAAAACTTCATCAGAAAGTTCACCGCCGCAACGCTGATAATACAATGCCATCAACATTTCATCAATAGCCTTGTTATAAGGGTTATCGGAAATGGTGAACGCATATGAATATCCCGAAGGAGCATAAATTCTGTATGTACCAGGAGTTTTATAGCTTGAAATATCAACTTCTGAATACCATACGTCATCACTACCGAAGATTTTACCAGGCATAAACTGATTCTTTCTTCCTGATGTAAAGGTAGCTACAACCTCTTTTGTATTCTCTTCAACAAGATATACAGTTGCGTTGGCAATCAAGGAATTAACCGGCTGATTTTCAACACCCTCGGTAAGTTTTACGATTTTCTCAGCGTTTGTAGAATAACCTGCCTGGTTAATAAGTACCGAGTAATATGGACAATTATCAATTGCCACATTAGCAGCAAGCTGATCATAGTAATATCTCGGAACGCCACCTACATAATAAGGATTAGCGGTATTATTATGAGTTGTTGTAGGTTTGGCTGTAGCTGTTGTTTTACTTGCAGTAGTAGGAACATAATCGCTTGGATAGAAAATCTTCTGAAGACCTGCAACAAATCTTCTCAACTGACGAAGATCATCGGTATCAAGTACAACGTTTACGTTTACGTCAGCAGGGTCACCGCTTCTTATATTACGCGGCGTTGACTCTTTAACAAGATATTTTCTCATCCAGAGAGCATCCTGTAAATTAATTGAACCGTTTTTGTCTGCATCGCCTAATTCTGTGGCAGCTGATATAGTACCGAGCGACATACTTGAGAACAATATCAGAACTGAGAGCAGAATAGCAATAGCGGATATGTATTTTTTCATTCTTCTACCTCCATATGGAAATGTTTTTGCAAAATAAAAAGGGAATAATCAAACAGATAATATCCCCTTATACTCTGACTATATTATACCAAACAATTACCTTTAAAGCAAGAAATTTTTCTCAAAAACAATCTCTTCTTACACTTTGCATAAACAAAACAAAATAATTTGTAAAATCTACACAAATATTTTATTTTGCTAACAAAAACAGCCGCTTAAAGCGGCTGCTTAGAACATATCAGGAAGTGTGCATACCACCGATAATCCGGTGGTATGCGTTGAGAAAGAGTAATGAAAAAAATTATTTAGATAAACTCAAATTAACATTTATAATCTGCATATGGGTCGTATTTGTACCTCAGCAGGAGCCTGTATAGGCTCATCATTTGAAGCTGGGATTATATCAGAAGACCCATAGCATTGGATTTCAACTAGAATTTTTCAAATCCCTTTATAATTCCTCTAATTTTATCTTAACCTTTAAAGAAGCCAGCCCATTTATCTACAAGCTCTTTATGAGCATTAGAAATGGCTGAATATTTTTCTGTATCTGCTTTAAAGCTGTTTGCGATATAAGCAATTGAACGTGAGTTGTCGTTCTGTGTTGCGTAAACAGTTGTAGTCTGACCGTCTTTTGTGATTTTTGCGTAGCCGCGTCCGATAAACTGTCTTGCAATATTACCGCTTTCAACATTATAGTTGTTAGATTCTTTAATGTTTATTATTGAACCTCTGAAAGCACCTTCGGTAATGTCTGCATTGTATTCAACAGTAACAAATTTGCCTTCGCCTTCATCAAATGTAAGTTCACCATCTACAAAATCAACCGGAGCGATAAGTGTACCAAATTCTACTGTATAACCTGCAGCTTTAAGTTTTGCAAGCTGAGTTTCATCAACATCTGTTGTGAATCTGATACCGTTTACATCGCCAAGTCTGATAGAAGCACCATTCTGCATTGTAAGGTCAATTGTAGGTATTACTACAGGCTCTGATGACGGCTGTGTTTCAGATTCTGACGGGTTCTGTGAAGATGATGGCTCTGATGGTGTTTCGCCTGAGCCTGTGTAGCCTTTGATATCGCTGATTGTAAGCTCGCAAGCGCCTTCAACATCAAAGTTGATTTCTGTTGTAGATGACGGTGTTACACCAAGTTCAGCAAAGTCTAAAGTAAATGTTGTACCGCTTTCGCTTACTGTTGTATAACCGGTTTCAACACCAGCTACAACTGCTCTTAAGCTTCCGTTACCTTTTACGGTAAATGTGATGCCGTCATAGCCTGTTGTATCGTTGTTATAAGTGCCGAGTATACGTCCTGCTTTTATAACAGTAAGGTTGATACCATTGTCATCTTTTGAGTTAATTGTTGATGTATCGTCGACTGCATAGTAATTAGAGTTCACATCCCAATCAATAATTGCATCACTAGTAACTACAGGAGCTGTTGTTGCTTCTGAACTTGGCTCTGATGACGGCTGTGTTTCAGTCTGTGAAGGAGTCTCAGACTCATCATCCGAGCCGATTTTATATGTTTTTACATCGCTTATGATAACGTCGCAAGCTCCGTTTACTTCAAAGTTAATCTCTGTTGCATTGGAAGCTGTAATTCCGAGTGTTGCGAAATCAAGTTTGTAAGTTGTAGCAGTTGTTGAGAGTGCGGTATACTCTGTTTCAACACCGTCAATCTGCACCCTAAGACCTGATGTATTGTATGAGTCAGGTGCTATTGCGGTAAATATAATACCATCTGCGCCGGTTGTATCGTTATTGTATGTGCCGATAATTCGACCGCTACCTTCTGCATTAACACGGATACCTGAATTATCAGTTGAAATAACCCTTGCTTCATTATTCGAATCACTTACAACATACCAGTTATCATTGATATCCCAGTCAATCATAGCACCGCTTGGTGTCGGTGTATCTGATGAACCTCCGCTTGTTGTTGATTCTGTTTCTATAGGGGTTAAAGTCGAGCTTTCCGTCGGTGTTTCGCTCGAGCCAGAGCCTGTAAATCCGTAAACGTTTCCGATTGTTAAGTTTGTCGCACCATCGCCTTCAGCACCGAAGAAGATAGTCGAGCTTGATGTAGGAGTTACCCCGAGTTCATCGAATGTTACTGAACACTCTGTTGTACTTGAACCCAAAGCGAAGCTCTTTGAAACGCCGTCAACCTTGACTACTACCGCAGTCTTTTCGTTTCCTGAGTTAGGAGTTACACTAAATTTAAGTCCGTCATACGGCGCAATATTGTTTGAAGTCGATGTGATAAGATTTGCTCCGCTACTCTTAACTGCGGTAATGCTGTCAGTACCAACTGTAAGAGTTGAGCCTTCTGCGTAATAGTTTGTATTTGTATCCCAATC
>JBGVHY010000243.1:0-4685 GCA_045122755.1 Acutalibacteraceae bacterium
CAAAATTATATAATACTAGTATTGATTATATTTTAATGCAGACAAACGAACAAAAAAGAAATTAATTACTTTGTAGGGGAGCGCGTTGCGCTCCTTTTTGTTATCCGACAGGCTTTTCACGAGTTAATAGCATTAGGTCGATGACTAGATGCACATCAATCGAGCAAATTCATAAAGCATATCTAATCAAATACCTACTCGCGCTGGGTTGGTATTGCGCACCATTAACTAATCTTACCAAAGGGTTTTTCAAGGGGATACCCCTTGAATGTCCTTCGGTTATCTTGTGACAAGACAAGGTAACATAAGAAATATAAAAATCTCTTATTTATTTTAATACCGTTGTAGGAAGACAAAGCGATATAAGAAATCGCACAACAAAAGCCGATGTTAAACTATAAAAAGCTTAACATCGGCTTTTGTTTGCCCCTTGTCGGTTCGGGGGCGAGTTTAGGTTTGATGTTCCTCACCTAAATCATTATATGAGCATAACCTTGTCTTTATTTACTGTTAATCTTCAAGTTCAAGTTCTCTGATTGGATTTACTTCTTTTCCGTCTTTCAAAACCATAAAATGAAGATGCGTTTCATCTGCAATTTCGCTCGGAACATCACCGATTACACCGATTTTCTCTCCAATTTCTACAACATCACCTTTTGATACAGTTACACTTTTAACTCCGCAGTAATAACATTCGATTCCGTTGCCGTGGTCAATAACTACTGTTTCACCTAAAAGCTCATCGTCATAAACTTTTTTAATCTTACCTTTGCCTGCTGAACAAACCTCAGTTCCTTTTTTCGCGGCAATATCAATTCCCTGATGCAACCGCCAGTCGCCGTAAGTTTCCGAGTACTGCAATTTCTCATTAGAAAATTCCTTATCTAATGTTCCGCCTACAGGCATTACAAAGTGATTTGCAACAATATTTGTTGTCTGTGTTTCACTTGTTGTGGTCGCAGTAGTCTTTTCAGAAGTAGTTGTTTTCGTTGTAATTTCGGTTGTTTCTTTTGTTACATCGGTCTGGTTTTTTCTAATTTCAACAACCTTTTCGGTTGTTGAAAGCTCGCTTTCATAAAGCTCATTTTTTCTGTTAACCGCTGAAAAAGCACCTATTGCAAGCGCTAAAACACAAACCGCCAAAGAAAAATACATTCCTGCCTTATTAGGACTTACCCTTCCCTTTTTATGCTCGTTTCCCATAATTCATTTCGACCTTTCTTTTTTGTTCAAACATAGTTTTGGCATACTGTTAAACTTTTATTCATAAAAAAGTCAAACAAAATCAAACAAAGGTCAAAAAAAGTCAAATTGTTCACAATTTGTTTACATTTGAGCTATTGACATTACATAATTATGGTGTAAAATGAACATACTGAATGAATAAAAGGGCATAATTGTTAATGGCAGTCCCTTTAATTTCATTTGTACATTTATATAATAAGAAAGGAAACGAAAAGATGAGCGAAAAGAACGCGCAAATCGAATTAGAAAATGAAACTCAAGTTTCCGAAGAAACTAAGACAAAAGAAACAAAAGAGAAAAAGTCAAAAGGTAAAGATGACAAACTCAAAAAAGAAAATGAAGATTTAAAAGCGCAATTACAGGAAGCTAAGGATATGCTTCTTCGTACAGCGGCTGAATTTGATAATTACAAGAAAAGAGAAACCGCCGCAAAAGAAAAGCTTTCTTCTTATGTAAAAGGCGAAACCTTAAAAGCAATTTTGCCGTCGCTTGATAATATAAACCGAGCGCTCTCTGCTGACGAAACATCAGCCGATTACGCAAAAGGCGTTACAATGTCACTTAAAGGACTTACAGATGAGCTTAAGAAGCTCGGTCTTGAAGAGATAAGTCCCGTAGGCGAAGAGTTCGACGCTAATTTCCATATGGCGGTTATGAAGGTTGAGGACGAAACAGTCGGCGAAAATATAGTAACCGAAGTTTTGCAGACAGGTTATAAGCTTGGCGAAACACTTTTACGCCCTGCAATGGTTAAAGTCGCTAATTGCGATTAATATAATAAGTATACAGATTAATTTATTTTTTATAATTTTGAAAGGAAGAATTCATTATGGGAAAAATTATTGGTATTGACCTTGGTACAACAAACTCATGCGTAGCAGTTATCGAAGGCGGTGAGCCGGTTGTTATCGCTAACGCAGAGGGTGCTAGAACAACTCCTTCAGTTGTTGCTTTTTCTAAAAACGGTGAGAGAATGGTAGGTCAGGTTGCTAAACGTCAGGCAATCACAAATCCTGATAAAACTATCGCATCAATCAAAAGAGAAATGGGTACTGATTACAAAGTAACTGTTGATGATAAAGCTTACACTCCACAGGAGATTTCAGCTATCATTTTGCAGAAACTTAAAGCTGATGCTGAGGCATATCTCGGTAGCCCTGTAACAGAGGCGGTTATCACAGTTCCTGCTTACTTTACTGATGCTCAGCGTCAGGCAACTAAAGACGCAGGCAAAATCGCAGGCCTTGAAGTAAAACGTATCATCAACGAGCCTACAGCTGCTGCTCTTGCTTACGGCGTAGACAAGGAAGCAGACCAGAAAGTTATGGTTTACGACCTTGGCGGCGGTACATTCGACGTTTCAATCATTGAAATGGGCGACGGTGTTCAGGAGGTTCTCGCTACTGCAGGTAACAACCGTCTCGGCGGTGATGATTTCGATAAACGTGTTATGGATTATATCGTAGCTGATTTCAAGGCTAAAGAGGGCATTGACCTTTCAGGTGATAAAATGGCTATGCAGAGAATTAAAGACGCTGCTGAAAAGGCTAAAATCGACCTTTCAGGTGTTACTCAGGCTGATATTAACCTTCCGTTCATCACTGCTGATGCAACAGGTCCGAAACATTACGAAACAACTCTTACCAGAGCTAAATTTAACGAGCTTACAGCAGACTTGGTTGAAGCTACTATGGGCCCTGTAAGACAGGCACTCAAAGACTCAGGTCTTTCAGCCTCAGAAATTCATAAAGTTCTTATGGTAGGCGGTTCTTCAAGAATTCCTGCTGTTAACGAAGCTATTAAAAACTTCCTTGGCAAAGAGCCTTTCAAGGGTATCAACCCTGACGAATGTGTTGCTGTGGGAGCTGCTATCCAGGCAGGCGTACTCGGCGGTGATGTTAAAGGCTTGCTTCTCCTCGACGTTACTCCGCTGTCACTCGGTATCGAAACAATGGGCGGTGTTTCAACAAAGGTAATCGAGAGAAACACAACTATCCCTACTAAAAAATCACAGATTTTCTCAACTGCTGCTGACGGTCAGACTTCTGTTGAAGTTCACGTTTTACAGGGCGAGAGAGAATTTGCTAAAGATAACAAAACTCTCGGCGTATTCCATCTCGACGGTATCGCACCTGCTCCAAGAGGTATTCCTCAGATTGAGGTAACATTCGACATCGACGCAAACGGTATCGTTCATGTTTCAGCTAAAGATAAAGGCACAGGCAAAGAGCAGGCTATTACAATCACTTCTAACACTTCTATGAGCAAAGAAGACATTGAAAAGGCTGTTAACGAGGCTGAGCAGTACGCTGAAGAAGACAAGAAACGCAGAGAAGCAGTTGACGTAAGAAACAACGCTGACCAGATGGTATATCAGGCTGAGAAAACTCTTACAGATGCAGGTGACAAGATTTCTGATGCTGAAAAAGCTCCTGTAAATACAGCGATTGAGGCTTTGAAAGAAGCACTTAAAGGTGAAGATATTGAAGCTATCAAGGCTAAACAGGAAGAGTTACAGAAAGCTCTCTACGCAGTAGCAGAAAAACTTTATCAGCAGGCACCGCCACAGGGTGATCCAAATGCTGCAGCCGGAGCACAGGGCGCACCACAGCAGGAAGACAACGTTTACGACGCTGAATTTACAGAAACAGACGAAAACTAGCCGCGAGCCGCGGCGGGCATTCAAGGCACTGTATATTGCCTCTCGTGAGAATTGCAACTAGTCTTCGATCCGACGCTGTTTGCTCGTACAATGTACGGTGGGCTAAGTCGCATCCTGCAAAATTAAATAAATCTTATCTACATTCGTAGGGGCGGGGTTTTACTCCGCCCGATTTCAATACATCGCCGTCAGGCGATACATAAATTATTCACTATTCATTATTAATTATTTAAAGCGCTTTGCGCTTTATTTGGGAGTTGTAACAATGGCAGAAAAGCGCGATTATTATGAGGTTTTGGGTGTTGACAAATCCGCAGATGACGCAGCAATAAAAAAAGCATACAGACAACAGGCGAAAAAATATCACCCTGACCTTAATCCGGGTGATAAGGAAGCCGAAGCAAAATTCAAAGAAGTCAACGAAGCTTATGAAGTGCTTTCCGACTCTGAAAAGAAATCGCGATATGATCAGTTCGGTCATGCAGGGGTTGACCCGAATTTCGGCGCAGGTGGCGCCGGCGGCGGAGCAGGCTTTGGTGGCTTTGACTTCGGCGATATTTTCGGTGATATTTTCGGCGGCGGTTTCGGCGGATTTGGCGGCGGTAGCAGACGTTCCAATCCGAATGCTCCGCGCAGAGGTGCTGATGTTGCAGCGAGAATTACAATTTCTTTTGAAGAAGCAGCAAAGGGTTGCACAAAACAAGTAAAGGTTTCACACGTTGAAACCTGTTCAACCTGCGGCGGCTCAGGCGCAAAGAAAGGCACATCGCCTAAGACT
>JBGVHY010000244.1:0-8564 GCA_045122755.1 Acutalibacteraceae bacterium
AGGGTACAGGATTTATGGGTTATGAATACTCAAACTGGGGTATGGTAAACTACAGCAAAATCTGGATTGAAAACAACAGCTTCGCTCAGGTTGTTCTTGGTTCACTTAAGGATATGGTTACAACCGTTCCTGTTGTTGTAATTTTCGCATTCTTTATGGCTAGTATCCTCAATGCTAAGTTCAAAGGCAGAGGCTTCTTCCGTTCAATTATGTTTATGCCTGTTGTTATTTCATCAGGTCTTGTAGTATCTCTTTCGGGTGATGCTCTTGCTCAGCAGATGATGTCAGGCAGCGGCGACCGTTTTGCTGAAACAGCAAGCTCAGGCGGAGCTATTCAGGTTACTGATGCATTCCAGATGATGCTTGAAGAAATGGATATTGCCGATTGGATGATTGATTTGATTGTAGGCTCAGTTTCGGGTATTTCAACAATCGTTTCAATGTCAGCAGTTTCAATCATTATCTTTATTTCAGGTCTCCAGAGTATTTCGCCTTCAATTTACGAAGCTTCATACATTGAGGGCGCTACAAAATGGGAAGTATTCTGGAAAATCAGCCTCCCTATGGTTTCTCCGCTTATTCTTACATCTGTAGTTTATACAATCGTTGATAACTTCAACGGTACAACAAATAATGTTGTTACTATGATTCATAACAACATTGTAAGTATGAAGTTTGATGTGGCATCGGCGATGGCGGTAAGTTATTCGTTAATCATTCTTGTAATTCTGGCAATTGTATTTGCTGTGCTTAACAAGATTGTATTCTATCAGGATTAAGGGGTGATATAATATGAGTACTATTGCTAAAACAGAATCAAAAATCGATAAAGTAAAACTTAAGAAACATACTTTAAGCTGGACAATATCAATCATCAGATTGATATTCCTCATCGGTATGTGTTTCGTTGTACTTTTCCCTTTATTCCAGAAAATCGTGCTTTCAATTATGTCATCGGTTGACCTTTATGATGCTACCGTTACATACATTCCGAAGCATTTGACTACTGCAAACTATTCAGCGGCTTGGACTAAGCTCGGCGGTATTTCAACATTTTTGAGAACTCTCGGTCTTACTGTTTGCTGCGCATTGCTTAACGTGGTTTGTGCAACTCTCGTAGGCTACGGTCTTGCAAGATTTAAGTTTAAAGGAAACGGCATTGTTTTCGGACTCGTAATTCTTGCTCTCGTATTACCGAGTGACTTGCTTTTCACTCCTAGATATATGATGTTCTCATCTGTTGGTATGCTTAACACAAGCTGGGTTCCGATGCTTGCATTCTCTATCACCTGTACAGGTCTTAAAGCTTCGCTTTACATCTTCCTTATGAGACAGTTCTTTAAAGGACAGCCTCATGAGCTTGAAGAGGCGGCTTACGTTGACGGTGCCGGTCCGCTCAAGACATTCATTACAATTATGCTTCCGGGTGCGGTTTCAATGATGATTACTGTATTCCTGTTTGCATTCGTATGGCAGTGGCTTGACGATTCTTATACAACTATCTTTATGAGAAAAGTTGAACTCATTCCTACAAAATATACAGAGCTTACTTATGACTTCTCGGAGACATCAGCTCTCGGTGCGCTCAATATTTCGCTTACAAAGAGTGCCGGTGTAATTATTATCATTTCACCATTGGTTGTTCTTTACGCATTTACTCAGCGTTACTTCGTAGAAAGTATTTCACGAAGCGGTCTTGTAGGTTAATTTACCAAAATTAAAAACCGAAGTGTCTTATTACGGCACTTCGGTTTTTTTCATTGAATTGACGGGAAATATGTGTTATACTAGGGAAAGATAAGGTTTAAGGAGAAGAAAATGCAAAAAGATTTTATCTTTTTTGACTTTGACGGAACGCTGGTCGATACCAGCGCCGGTATATTTGATTCGCTTACATATGCTTTTAAGCATATGGGCGAGCCGTTGCTTTCAGAGGCTGATATGAGAAAATATATCGGTCCGCCGCTTGAATGGTCTTTTATGACTTATAATAATATGGACGAGCAGACAGCGGCTGAAACTACCAAGCAATTTCGCGTGAATTATAAAACTAAAGGCGTTGAGATGCACTCGCTTTACGGCGGGATTAAAGAGATGCTCGAAAATTTAAAGAAAAAGGGCAAGTTTTTAGCGGTTGCTACCTCAAAGCCTGAGCATTTCGCGGTGAAAATTCTAAAAGATTATAACCTTTATGAATATTTTGAGGTGGTTTCGGGTGCAACTTTAGACGGCTCAAGAAGTACGAAAAAGCAAGTTTTGCTGCACGCGATTAAGCAGAGTAATCCTGACAGCTTAGAAAACTGCGTGCTTGTCGGAGATACTAAAAACGATGTTGTCGGTGCAAAAGAAGTCGGGATTGACTGCGTTGGCATCCTTTATGGATTCGGCACAGACGAGGAGTTAAAAGCTGCGGGCGCTGTGAAAACAGTTGCAACACCGCAGGACGTTGTAGATTTAATTGATTAAAAAAGGGGAAGACAGTATTGAAACAAATTTTTGGCTTAGGTGCGCTTACTATCGCACCTTGCAACAGAGGATTTGTTTTCGCGGAAGTTCATAAAACTGTAGAAAACGACAAAGAAAAGAATGTAATCGCTTTTAATCAGCATAGCTTTGATACGGGAATTACAAATCCTATTACAAAACAGGCGTATCTTAATAATATTTACCTTAATCATAGTGATTTTCTTAAAGAGGAAATCGGCGATTATATTAATATTATCACTCTGTTTACGCCTAATTTCGGTATGATTATCTTAAATCCTAACGGTGTTGCTTATGTTTATGATTACAACTGCCGTTTTAAATGGCGTGGTAATTTAAAATATAAGGGTTATGCGCCGACTGACGCGGTAATTGTGGGTGACAGCCTGTGGTGCTCGTACCCTGACTCCAATACGCTGATAAGATATAATGTAAACTCAATGCGTCAGGAGTTTAAAATCAGCAGTGGTGTAGGCGATGTGCTCACTGAGCCTTACGGGCTTTTCGCAGGTGACGAGGAATTGATTATCACCTCGCAAACGAAAGGTCTTGTGCAGAGAATGTCACTTAATGACTACAAGCTCGAAACAATCTACACAATGGAAGAGCCTGTTAAAAAGTATATAAAAGTAGACTCTAATGAGATAATACTCACCGAGTCAGGCATTTATAGATTGTAATATGATAGACAAAACCCTTGTTGAGATTCAACAAGGGTTTATTGTATAACTAAAAGCGCTTTTGATTTTTGGCAAAGATTATTTGATAATCGTGAACGGCAGTATCGTTGTACGAAAAATTCTTAAGTTATACCGAATACTTATCATAAACGACCGAATAGTTAAAAACTATTGCAAAAAATCTATCTTTGTGTAAAATAGAAAATGCAAGGAGGGAATACATAATGAAATGTGAAATAACAATAGGCAAAAATCACGAAGAAGGTGTATGGGTTTACGCCGAAGAGCGAACCCAGCTTATTGATGAAATAGAAGAACTCGTCCTAGGTCATTCAAACGAAATTATCGGTTACACAGATAGAGAAATCGTAAAAATAAATCAATCAGAGGTTTACTGTTTATTTGTCGAGGATAATAAGGTTTATGCTTTAACTCAAAATGAAAAATTTCAACTAAAGCAGCGGCTTTATCATCTTGAAGAAGTTTTAGATAAAAGCTTTGTTAAAATCAATCAGTCTTGTATCGCGAATATCAAAAAAATCAAAAAATTTGATGCATCATTTTCGGGTTCTTTACTTGTTGAATTTAAAAACGGGCACACCGATTATGTTTCAAGAAGACAAGTAAAAGCAGTTAAAGAAAGGATAGGTTTTTAGTTATGAATAAGTATTTAAAAGAATTTTTATTAAGAGGTTTAATGTTCAGCGGTTTTGGTCCGATTATTGCGGGAATTGTTTATCTGATTTTGTCTTATACGCTGGTAGACTTCTCGCTCAGCGGCGGTGAGGTGTTTACCGCGATAGTTTCTACTTATATTTTAGCGTTTATTCATGCAGGTGCAAGTGTTTTTAATCAGATTGAGGAATGGCCGCTTGCAAAATCGCTTCTTATAAATCTTTTTACTTTGTATATAGTTTACACAAGCTGCTATTTAATCAATTCGTGGATTCCGTTTGATTGGGCAGTATTGCTGATTTTCACCGCGATTTTTGTGGTAGGCTATCTTGTAATCTGGCTTATTGTTTATCTCTCAGTTAAAGCTACAACAAAAGAATTTAACAAAAGAATAGTTGAATAATTAAAGCCCTCACGTTAACGTGAGGGCTTTTGTGTGCTTTCTTTATGCTAAAATTTCATCGGCGAGTTTTTCCATCTGCTCGATGTTTATATCCTTCATAGAAGATTTGATTGTTACAATGTTTTCGCAGATTTTAATATCTTTCATTTCGCTGAAAGTTTTTGAAAGAAGCTTTGCGCTTACAGGCGCCCAAGTGCCGTTTTCAATAAATCCGACGGTACGTTTCTGATAATTCTTGCCTTTAAGGTATGTTGCGAAGTGGTCAGCTAGCGGAGCTGCTTCCATATTATAAGTAGTAGATGCCACAATAAGCTTTGAATAACGGAATGCATCTTCAACGGTTTCGGCAAAGTCATCACGCATAAGGTCAAAGGTTGAAACCTTTTTAGCACCTTTTGAAATCAGGATTTCTTTCATTTTTGCAACTGCCGCTTTGGTGTTGCCGTGGAATGAAACATAAGCGATTGTAACACCCTCGTTCTCAGGCTCGTAAGAGCTCCAGGTGTTGTAAAGGTCGAGGTAATATCCAAGGTTTTCGGTTAAAATCGGACCGTGAAGCGGACAGATAATCTCAATATCAAGTGCCGAAGCTTTTTTAAGAAGTGCCTGCACCTGTGCGCCGTATTTACCTACAATGTTGAAGTAATAACGTCTTGCCTCGCAAGCCCAATCTTCATCAGTATCAAGCGCACCGAATTTTCCGAAGCCGTCAGCGGCGAAAAGCACTTTGTCTTTTGAGTCGTAAGTAACCATAACCTCAGGCCAATGCACCATAGGAGCATTAACAAATGTAAGAGTATGAGTGCCTAAGTCAAGAGTGTCGCCCTCTTTAACCTCAAGTTTTTCAAATTTAAGCTCTTCGCTGAAAAACTGAGAAATCATAACAAAGGTCTTTGTGTTTCCTATTACTACTGTTTCAGGATATTTTGCAAGAAAGGCTTTAAGGCTTCCCGAATGGTCAGGTTCCATATGCTGAACTACCAAGTAGTCAGGCTTTCTGCCGTCGAGCGCATTTTCGAGGTTGCTAAGCCACTCATTAGTTTTGCGCGCGTCAGCGGTATCCATAACCGCGATTTTTTCATCAATAATAACATAAGAGTTGTAAGACATTCCGTTTGGTACGTCAAACTGACCTTCAAAAAGGTCAATATCCTTATCGTCAACTCCGATGTAGATAATATCATTTGTAATTTTGTTGTTCATAGTTTGTTTTCCTTTCTTCTAAAACTCTATACCGGCTCTGAAACAGCAATTATCGTCGTTCAGTCCCTGTAAATATATTTTTCCGTCTTGTTCGGCGGAAAGCACTTCAATTTTATCGCCTAAAGTGGCTTCTTTTACATAGTCAAGCGTAAAGCCTTTTATGTCTGCGACTTTATCTTTCGGAATAAAATCCACAAGAAAATCAGCATAAAGCGCGTTGTTGAGATGCTCATTGCTGTCAAGCATTGAGAAAAGCACCGTTTTACTGCCGATAGAACTCATCTCTTTAGGAATATGAGTCTTTGACGGTATGCCGACTGCACTTTCGCGTTCTCTTTCTTCGGGTAATTCCATTCCGAACAATGACGGTTTTACGATTTTATGTTCATCAAGGCTTACTAAAACGAATGCCGAAACACCCTCGATGATTTTTTCGCCGTTTTCATCTAGCCAGTCGTAACCGCGGTAGAATTTCAATCCTTTAAGCTGTTTGTTATAAGTATTTATAGTAAGATTTTCGCCTAAAGTCGGCATACGGTGAATTTTTACTGCAGAATTTACAAGCACAAAAACGATACCCTTTTCGCAGATTGTGAGGTAATCAAGCCCGTAAACGTCGCTTAAATGCACCTCGCCTGCTTGTTCCTGATATTTGAGGATTGACGAAAGCCGCATTTTTCCGCCCGAACCGATATCAAAAGTACCGGTTTTTATTTTATAATCATAATTGCATTTGCCGTTCATTTTTTAGCTTCACCTCTAAAATACTATTATACTTGCAAAAAACGAAAAAGTAAAGTTGATTTTTATAGATATTAGCGGTATAATAAAGAAAAATGTTTGATGAGGCAATAATTATGAGAAATATACCTTTTTCTCCGCCGGATATTACCGAGGAAGAGATTGCGGCGGTTTGTGATACACTGCGTTCAGGCTGGATAACAACAGGCCCTAAGACAAAGCAGTTTGAAAAAGAAATAACAGAATATACTAATAGTGCCGGAGCGGCGTGCCTTGCAAGCGCTACTGCGGCGCTGGAATGTACGCTGAGAATTCTCGGTATAGGCGATGGTGATGAGGTTATCGTGCCTGCCTACACATACACTGCTACTGCATCGGTGGTTTGCCACGTCGGTGCAAAATTGGTTATGTGCGATGTTGCACCGAACAGCTTCTTTATGGATTATGAGATGCTCGGCGCGCTGATAACCGAAAAAACCAAGGCGGTTATCCCTGTTGATATCGCAGGTATAATGGCTGATTATGATAAAATTTTTGAGGTTGTAGAAAGCAAAAAAGCACTTTTTAGCCCGAAAAATGATTTGCAGAAGGCTTTCGGCAGAGTGATAGTGATTGCTGACGGAGCGCACTCTTTTGGTGCAATCAGAAACGGAAAAAAAGCCGGCTCAGTTGCCGATTTTACCGCATTTTCCTTCCACGCGGTTAAAAATCTTACAACCGCTGAGGGCGGTGCTGCTGTCTGGGCGAAAAAAGATTTTCTAGATGATGAGAGGCTTTACAAGCAGTTTATGTTACAGTCGTTGCATGGGCAGAATAAAGATGCGCTTGCGAAAACCAAGCTCGGCGCTTGGGAATATGACATTGCCGCACCGCTTTACAAATGTAATATGACCGATATTATGGCGGCAATCGGACTTGTTCAGCTTAGCCGTTATGATGAGATGCTTGAAAAACGCAGAAAATTTATTGAGATTTATAATGACATCTTGTGCGATGAGCGGTTTATTTCGCTTGAGCATTACTCCGATAATTCGGCTTCCAGTGGGCATTTATATTTACTCAGAATTAAAGACATCTCCAGCGAACAGCGTGGAGAAATTATTGAAAAAATGGCGGCACAGGGCATTGCGACAAACGTTCATTATAAGCCGTTGCCACTACTTACTGCTTACAGGGATTTGGGATTTAAGATTGAAGATTATCCGAATTCTTATGCACAGTTCAGCAATGAAATAACACTTCCGCTTAACACTAAAATGAGCGAGGAAGATGTGCACTATACCGCCGAAACTTTAAAGGAAATAATGAAGGACTATTAAATGAACTATCAATTGATGCTTGATAAAACATTACAAGAGATAAAAGGTGCAAAGCCACGCTTGCTTTTGCAGGCGTGCTGTGCGCCTTGTTCTTCATATGTTCTTGAGTATCTTTGTGAGTTTTTTGATATAACGCTGTTTTTCTACAACCCGAATATTGCGCCTGAGAAAGAGTATTTTTTCAGGGCAGAGGAGCTAAAGCGGTTGGTGGGAGAGATGCCGATTGAGAATAAACCGAAAATAGTAGTTTGCGATTATGACAGCGTTCCGTTTTTTGAAATTGCGAAGGGAATGGAAGAACTTCCTGAGGGTGGTGAGCGCTGCTTTAAATGCTACCGATTGCGCCTTGATGCAGCAGCGCGTTATGCGAAAGATAACGGCTTCGATTATTTTTGTACAACGCTTTCGATTTCACCGCATAAAAACGCCGAAAAATTAAACGAAATCGGCAGTGAATTGTCGGAAAAATACGGGGTAAAATATCTTTATTCGGATTTTAAGAAGAAAAACGGATACAAGCGATCGATTGAGTTGTCGAAAGAGTATGGTTTATACCGCCAAAATTACTGTGGATGTGTTTTTTCTAAGGCACAGGCAGAGAAAAACGGGTAAAAAGCCTTAAAAAAAGCGACTTTTCGCAGAATTTAAGATTTTTTAAATTTTATGCGAAAAAATACTTGACAAATGATTATCTTTAGGATATAATAGTCTAGCGTCAATTTGGTTGAGGCATTTCACATGGCTGCGTAGCTCAGTTGGCTAGAGCATTCGGTTCATACCCGAAGTGTCGTTGGTTCGAATCCAATCGCAGCTACCAATTTACAAGTTTCCCACCGTAAGGTGGTTAACATATATGGCCCGGTGGTCAAGCGGTTAAGACACCGCCCTTTCACGGCGGTAACACGGGTTCGATTCCCGTCCGGGTCACCAAAGAAAGAAGCACTCCAATCGGAGTGCTTCTCAGACCGTAGACAAATCGGATTTTGGGAAACGCCAAAATCCGATTTTGTCTTTGTTTGGAAGATATATATCAAAAACATAGTGGCTAGCCCTCTCAGG
>JBGVHY010000245.1:0-14636 GCA_045122755.1 Acutalibacteraceae bacterium
GCATTTAGAAACATTTAGAGAAACAGAGTGTATGAATTCGCTCATAAACTTTGTGCCTCCTTTACAAATTCAGAACATTACGTTCTACAAATTTACAACCATTGTAATTGTTGTACCGACTCCGATTTTAGTTTCTATATCCATCGAATCGGTGTAGCCTTTCATATTCGGAAGTCCCATTCCCGCGCCGAAGCCCAAGGAACGAACATAATCAGGTGCAGTTGAATAGCCTTCCTGCATAGCAAGCTCGACATTTTCGATACCGGGACCTTCATCGGTAAGGATTATCTCAATTTTGTCACCGTAAACGTTTACATCAACGTAGCCGCCGTCGGCATGGATAACCATATTTACCTCGCCCTCATACATCGCAATCGACACTCTGCGGATAATGGCAGGGTCAACGCCTAACTGACGAAGCTTTTTCTTGACATTAACGCTCGCTTCACCTGCCGAGGTGAAATCATCGCCGTCAACATCATAATGAAAATTAATAACGTCGCTCATTAATTTTCACCGTTTCCAAGGCCTGCCTTATAAAGCTTACCGCAAGCGTCATACATACGAAGCTCGGTTGAAAGAACAACCATTTCGTGGTCACGAGCAAGCGAAAGCATCTCTTCAGTAGGCTTTTTGCTGCGAACAAACACAACGCAAACCATGTCCATCATTTCAGCAGTTCTGATAACCTGCGGATTAAGTAGACCTGTAAGAAGTACCGCCTGGTCTTTAACGTATGCAAGCACATCGCTCATCATATCCGAGCCGCAGGCTGAGTTTACTTCAGTATCAAGTCCCTCGGGAAAGCATAGAATCTCTGCATTTAATAATTCCTTAATATCCCTGATTTTCATAATGTTACCCCAAATATAAAAAATTTATGCCATATACTTTTTAAGAATATCGTCAACGTCTGTTTTCTCAAGTCTGCCGTAAACATCATCGTTGATAGTCATAACAGGTGCAAGACCGCAAGCACCGATACAACGGCAAGCTTCGATTGAGAATCTTCCGTCTTCAGTACATTCGTCAGCGCCGATACCAAGAATCTGCTCAATTCTGTCGAGAACGTCCTGAGCGCCTTTAACATAGCAAGCTGTACCGAGGCAAACAGAGATTTTGTACTCACCCTTAGGTGTAAGTGCAAACTGTGAATAGAAAGTTGCAACTCCGTAAACCTTTTCTACAGGAACCGAAAGACCTTTAGCTATCATCTGCTGAACTTCAACAGGTAAGTAGCCGTAGATTTCCTGTGCTTCCTGCATTACAGGCATCAATGCGCCTTCCTGGCCTTTATGCGCTTCAATTACCTGCATTAATTTTGCTTCCTGCTCAGGTGTGCCCTTGAAAGGCAGATTACCCTTACGCTTTTTCATAGTTTTAATGCTCCTCACTTTAAAAATGTTTTTGAACTTATGCCGACAAAAGATTGTGATTTTTTTGACAATCTCGCTTATATCCCAAGTATATATAATTAGGCATAATGTTATAACAATTATAGCATACCACTGCTAAAAAATCTACATAAAAAAACAATAATTTTGAGCTTTTTTTAACTTTTTTCATTAAAATTCACCTTTTTAAATTTAATTCTTGACTTTTTTATAAAAAATCTGCTATAATCGTCAAAGTGCTGAGTGGCTAAACGCGTAAATCCGGGCAACGGATTTATGCGTTTTTTTATTTTTAATTTAAACAAGGAGAATTTTATGGACAACAATAAATTAAACAAGATGGGAACTACCCCTGTAAACAAGCTTATGCTGACAATGGGTATTCCTATGATACTTTCAATGATTTTACAGGCGTTTTACAACATTGTTGACAGCGCATTCGTATCAAATATACCAAACGGAGGAGAAGAAGCGCTCAACGCGCTGACACTCGCTTTTCCTGTGCAGATGCTGATGGTTGCGGTAAGTATCGGAACAGGTGTCGGCACAAATGCGCTTGTTTCAAAATCACTTGGGCAAGGCGACGCCGAGAAAGCTAACCGTGCAGCAGGAAACGCAGTATTTTTAGCAATTGTTATTTACCTTGTGTTTGCTGTTTTCGGCATTTTCGGCACTTCAATTTACATTAAAACTCAAACTGAAAACGCAGTTATCGCTGAAATGGCTGTTGACTATCTGCAAATATGCTGTATCGTGTCTTTCGGCATTGTCTTTTTCTCAATTTATGAAAAGCTTTTGCAGGCAACCGGTAAATCGGTATACTCAACTATTGCTCAGGTTGCAGGTGCAATAACAAATATTATTCTCGACCCGATTATGATTTACGGCTGGTTCGGTTGCCCTCAGCTTGATGTAAAAGGTGCGGCTTATGCAACCGTTATTGGTCAGATTGTGTCATTTGCAGTTGCAGCATTCTTCCATTTCAAATTTAATAAAGAGCTTTCAAATAAACTTTGTTATTTAAAACCATCAGGCAGAATTATAAAAGAAATCTATACTATCGGTCTGCCTGCAATTATCGCTCAGGCGCTGATGTCATTTATGACCTATGCGCTGAATATTATCTTCGGAATGTTGAGCGAAAATGTAGTAACCGCTTACGGTCTTTTCTATAAAATTCAGCAGTTTATTCTTTTTGCTGCATTCGGTCTGCGTGATGCGATTACTCCGATAATCTCGTTTAACCACGGAATGCAGAATAAAAAACGCATTAAAGACGGCATAAAATATGGTATGATTTACACGCTTACAATTATGGCGGTCGGCTTTATCGGTCTTGAGATTTTCGCAAATCCTTTGTCAGCGGTATTCGGGCTTTCAGGAGAAACGCAGAATCTTTGCATCGGCGCAATCAGAATCATCTCGGTAAGCTTTGTTTTTGCAGGTGCAAATGTAGCTTTTCAGGGCATTTTCCAAGCGCTCGACGGCGGTATCGAATCTCTTATAATTTCAGTTTTACGTCAATTCCTTTTTGTTATCCCTGTTGCGTTCGGTTTTGTAAGTCTTGTGCAGTCAGGCGCCGCCGACACTTCACTTGTATGGGCAACCTTTATTATCTCCGAAGGCGTATCTGCCGCAATTGCTTGCTTGCTGATGAAAAGAATGTATAAAAATAAAGTTAAAAACCTCGCATAAATTTACTATTTCCTCTTGACCTTATTGGAAAAGTTGCTATAATGAAACTAATAATTATTCCCTGTTCGGGAGGAAGAGAATATGAGAGAAAATTTATTGTTTGATGACGGCTGGCTTTTTCACAAAGGCGACGTCGAAACACCAACACCACAGGTAAAAGGACCTATTTATACTTCGGCTAAAACCGAGCGTAAAAAACAAGGCCCTGCTTGCATATATTATAATGACGCGGTGGACGATTACAGAACAGATGTTGAGTATAATCCTGATAGATGGACAGAGGTGAATCTGCCCCACGACTATGTGATTTCGGGCGAGCCAAAAGAGACAGGCAACCCGGCGCTCGGCTTTTTTGACTACGAAAACGGCTGGTACAGAAAGCATTTCACAGTCGACGAAGAAGACCGCGACAAGCGTCTTACCCTTTATTTTGAGGGAGTTGCGACCAGATGTATCGTTTATTTAAACGGTTGCGAGTTAAAGCATAATCTTTGCGGTTACGTTCCTTTTGAGGTTGAAATTGACGACTATGTAAAATATGGCGAGGATAACGTTCTCGCGGTTTATACTTATTATGATGATAACGAGGGCTGGTGGTACCAGGGCGGCGGTATTTTCCGCCACGTATGGCTTAATAAAACCGACCGACTCGCAGTTAACCTTTACGGCGTCTATGTTGCGCCGAAGTTTGACGGTGAAAATTGGACTGCCGATTTTGAAACTACTCTTGTTAATGATTATGACGAGGAGCGCACCGCATCTCTTACTACTAAAATCGTAGATAAGGACGGAGCTGTTATTTGTGAAGCTCACGCCGAGATTGCCGTTGATTTGCGCGATAAAGCTACTGTAAAATACAGCGCCGAGGTTAAAAACCCTGAGCTTTGGGATACAGAGAATCCTAAACTTTACGACGTTGTAACCGAGGTGTCGGAATACGGCGAAGTAATTGATACTTACATCACCCGAACAGGCTTCAGATATTTCTCGGTTGACCCCGAGGAAGGCTTTTTCTTAAACGGCAAAAAGACAGTTATCAACGGTATTTGCGGTCACGGTGACTTCGGTCTTACAGGCAAGGCTGTGCCTGATAATATTTTTAGATACAAAGCAAAACTCTGCAAAGAAATGGGTGCAAACGGCTACCGCTGTTCGCATTATCCGCAAGCTGATGCTATGATGGATGCTCTTGATGAGCTCGGCTTTATCGTAATGTGCGAAGGCAGATGGTTTGACTCAACCGACGAGGGCAAAAAAGCGCTCGAAATTCATATAAAGAGAGATAGAAACCGTCCGTCAGTATTTATGTGGTCGCTCGGCAATGAGGAGCATTATCACATCACCGACGAGGGCAGAAGAATTAATAAAACCCTTTATCACCTTGCGAAAAAGCTTGACAGCGAGCGTCTTATCACCTCTGCTGTTTCGGTTCAGCCGGATAAATCCACTGTTTTCGACGAGTGCGACGCAATCGGCGTAAATTACAACCACTGGTCCTATGATTTGATTCACAATCAGCGCCCGAATACACCTATGTATATCAGCGAATGCTGCGCAACAAGCACAACACGCGGATGGTATTTCCCTGATTCGCCCGAAAACGGCTATGTTCACGCGTATGATACCGATATGAACTCCTGGTGGACTTCACGTGAGAAGTTTATGAGCGAGTTTGATTCCCGTCCTTGGTTATTCGGTTTTTATCAGTGGATTGCCTTTGAGCACCGCGGCGAGGCAGTATGGCCGAGAGTTTGCTCACAAGCAGGCGCAATTGACCTGTTTTTACAGAAAAAAGACGCATTTTATCAGAATTTGTCGCACTTTACCGACGGCGAAACTTCACCTATGGTGCATTTGCTTCCGCATTGGAACTGGCGCGGTTTTGAGGGCGAAAAAATCAAGGTTTACGCATATACAAACTGCGAAGAATTAGAGCTTATTTTAAACGGCAAGTCTCTAGGTAAACAGCAAGTCGAGCTTCACAAACACGGTGAGTGGTATGTGCCTTATGAGGCAGGAAAACTCGAGTGCAAAGCTTACATCGGCGGTGCTCAGGTTGCATATGATGCTGTTGAAACCACCGGCAAAGCCGTAGCGCTGAAACTCAGACTTGACAACGCCGGCGATGTAACCGCCAACGGGCAGGATATCGCTATGATTACCTGCTACTGCGTTGATGAGCAAGGACGTGAAGTGCCCGATGCAGAGCCGACGGTGCATTTTGCCTCGAATGAGTTGGGCGCAATCGTCGGAACAGGCTCATCCGTTGCCGACCACACCCCTGTTCCAAGCACTTGCAGAAAAATGTATGCAGGCAAAATCGGCGTAGCGGTGAAAGTTAAAGATGTAAGCGGTGAATTAAAGGTTTACGCAACCGCCGAAAACCTCGATAAAGCAGTACTGACAGTAAAAATATAGACACAAAAAAGGAACGATGTTTCATTGAAACATCGTTCCTTTTTTAATTTTATTTTATTATAATTATAACTCGATAAATATATTTCCGTTTTTATTTGCGTATTTTTCGGCTGTCGAGCCTTTATATCCGTAGATTGTCGCAGTTTTCGGGATTGCGTTAAGAATTCCACCATCCGCCTCATAATAAATTTTGCAGTTTTTGTTGTAAATATAAACTTTTTCAAGCGATTTGCAATCATACATTGCACTATCGGCAATTTTGGTAACAGATTTTGGAATTTCTAACTCTTTTAGAGATTCACAACCATTAAAAACTGTATCAAGGAACTTTATGTTTTCGCTTAATTTGACACTTTCAAGATTCTTACAATGGCTAAAAGCAAAGATACCTATTGATGTCACAGAATCAGGAATAGTAATTGATTTTAATGAAGTACAACCCGTGAAAGCTTCAGTACCGATTTTATTTAAAGCTTTACTTAATTTAATATCAACAAGTTTTTTACAATACGCAAAAGCGGCTGTTCCTATGTTTTTTACATTCTGCAAAAGTGTAATTTCCTTGAATTTTGCCCCGTAAAAAGCCCTGCCATCAATAGTTTTTACGGTACTTGGAATTTTTGGATTACTGTTACCTCTCGGGCAGCCGTAAAGAACTGTTTTATTCTTATTCAATAACAGATTATTTTTAACAGAATACTTTTTATTAGTTTTACTAACTGTAATCTTTTTTAAATTTTTCGCTTTTGCAATATATAATACATCAATGCCATTCGGGATATGTAACTGCTTTATCTTGCCGTAACCTGAGATGCTTTGAACTTTTTTACCTTTTATCTTTGTTGGAATTGTAACCTTGGTTTTCTTACCTTTGTAGTTTGTAATTCGTACGGAATTTTTACTTGTTACATCATCGTCAGTATAAACAAATCCTTTGTACTTATAATAAGTAATTCCATACGCACTAGCAGGCATTGAAAATGCCGAAATCAAGATAAGGACAATCATTAAAACTGATAATACTCTCATTGTTTTTTTCATAAAATCATCTCCTTTTAAGAGCTTCTACTTTTTAGTTGTAAATGAAGAAACGTACCAATTACCTTTTACTGTTTTTTTACCGTTTTTTATTACATATCTTCGCTCATATTCATAATCGGTATTGCTTTTAAGATTTTTAAACACAATGTCATCATTAACTTTTGCAATTATTTTTTGGCTGTTCTTATAATCGCCGTTTGCTTTTACAAGTCTAATTTCGTAATGAGTAACACCTTTTTGCGCTTTTTCTAAAGAAAATTTAACTTTGTTTTTATAAACTTTTCGTTCAACAGAAGGCATATTGATAAACTTTGTTGTTTTAAACTTAATATTTTTTTTGCAATAAGTACAGTACTTTGTTTTTATCCCGTTTTTAAAGAAAGTTGCTTTTCTTACTGTTTTTGTCGAGCCTGCTTTAAATGTATGAGATTTTGATTTAAACGAAAATCTTCTTGAATTACAGTTTTTGCATTGTTTGTAATACATACCACGCTGTTTTGTACAAATCTTCTTTATAGCAATCTGCTTTTCGCCGAAAATATGTTTTTCACAACCGTTAATATCGTCATATTTTATACCATTTTTATAAGCATATTTTTGTGCGGCAGAACCGTATTCTGCGATAAGTACAAAATCTTTACTCGGAGTTGCTTTTTCTTCGTCATATTCACTCCAATAAATATTATAACCTAAAGCATATTTACCGATTGTTGTAACATTGTTTGGAACAATAACCTCTTTCAATGCGTAACATTCATTAAATGCTCCATATTTTATCTCTTTTAACCCTTTTCCGAATATGATACTCTTCAAATTAAAACAATAATTAAATGCACACATCTCAATAGTTTCTAAACTATCAGGGAACACCATTGTTTCAAGTAATATAAGATTCCTAAAGGCATATTCTCCGATACTTTTTACATCTTTACCTAAAGTAATACTTTCAATTGAAGCCATATCAAAAAAAGCAAAATTTCCTATACGAGTAATACCGTCGGATATTATTACATTTTTAACACTAACTTCACCATTATTAAAATACAATTGAGAGTAAGAAGCGTGAAATATATCAGTTAAATCATACATCTCACCCGTACCTGTAATGTTAAGAGTAGCAGTTTTCTCGTCAAACTCCCAAGATATATTTTCGCCGCATTTTCCGCTTGTCGGTATTTCTTCAGCAAGCGCAAACGTCGGGATTGAGAAAATCACCATAATAAAACATAATATTAATGACACTAACTTTTTCATAAAAACGCTCCTTTTAAACGGCATTGGTTTTATCTTTCGGCTATTTTACATTCTTATAAACTAGCTTTTTACCAACATAAATTTTTGCTTTACGAACACCTTTTGATTTAATATTAGTTTTAAGTTTTTTAGCCAAAGCTTTATTCTTAACTATAAGTTTAATACCTTTTTTAGTATTTTTAAATACATCTTTGCCTATCTTAACAGTTTTTTTGCCGTTGAAAACTACTTTTTTAAGCGACTTACAACCCTTAAAAGTTTCAGCCTCTATGCTTTTAATCTTTTTCGGTATTGTAAACGAAGTAAGTGATTTGCAATTTTCAAATGCATTGTTACCGATTCCGCAAATCTTTGAAGTATTATAAATCTTTTTCAAAGATTTGCAATTGTAAAAAGCATAACTACCTATATCAATTTCTTTAGCTGATTTCGGTAAATAAACTTTTTCAAGATTTTTACAACCGAAAAACAATTCGTCATAAATTCCGAATTTGCCGTTTTTACCTACATTGCCTGTGAAAACAACTTTTTTAAGCAATAAACAATCCCCGAAAGCATATTGTGCAGGATATATATCAGCAGGAATTTTTATACTTTCAAGCCCTGAACATGCGAAAGCCGCCTCGCCGATTTGCTCCAAGGTATCAGATAAATCTATGCTTTTAAGGCTTGTGCACATACTAAAAGCACTATCCATTATTTTGGTAATTCTACCTTCAAATTTAACTTTTTTTAAATTCTCACATCTAGCAAACACACCCTCTTCTATAACAGTAATTTTTTCAGGAACTGTTATACTTTCAAGCGAAGTCATATAGTTAAATGCGAATGGTCTTATTGTTTCAAGACTATCTGGTAATGTGATGTTTTTTAAATTTCTAAAACCCGAAAAAGCATATTCTCCTATTTCAATAATAGTGTCAGGTAAAGAGATTTTTTCGACATTTTCTCCTTGGTTAAGTTTATCTTTCGGCATTGCTCCAATGACTTTCACAGGCAATCCATTAACTTCCGATAAAATATTAATTTCAGTTGCTTTTATAGCATATTCATCAGAATCAAAAAACTTGTCCACCATATAATAGTCCGATGCTTTGTCATCAGATATTTCAACTTTTGAATAAATAATATGGTCAATTACAACTTTGCTGTCTGCATCGTACAAGACATAATCGTTAGCACTGACGCTTGCAGTAGCACCGGCAAACACACCTGATAAAATACAAAGACTTAAAAGAATACTAAATGCTTTCTTCACATTATCAACTCCTTTTAATGGTAAAAAATTCGATTTATACCATTTATGTAAATATTATAGCATAGCAATTTAAAATATTCAATATATTGTAATTCTTCTATTATTATAAGATGCCATCATATAAAATTTTGAGTTTAAATAATTTATAATGTAAATTTATTGTTAGTAACTTTTATAACACCATCTGGATATTTTTGTTTATATGTTGATGATGTACATGCTGTATTAACGCTAAAAACCATATATCCATCTCCATCAAAAGCAATCGCTTCAACTTCGTATTTAGTAAATATACTTGAACTCTTATTTATCTTAATATGACCGATCGGAGAGTAATATCTGTAACCATTAGAATCTGTTGTATACGAGCTATCAATATTAACCCATACAACTGTATTTTGATGATTTTCATGCCATCTTGGAATAAATAGACCATGCCCAGGCTCATAACAAATAGCTTGACCAGTTGTTGAATTAGTAAATAATGAATCTTTAATTACGAAAATATCACTTTTGGCTTCAGAAACAACAAATTTACCATCTACTATTTTTGCAATAGTATATGCAACTTGTCCCGATTTGAAAACTTCGGAATTTTTATAAGTTATAAGAAACTGACCATTCTTTTTATATTTTGTGATACTTCTGATTTCATATTGGAAATTTGAGTATGTACCATCACTATTTAAAACCTTAGGTTGAAAGATAGTACAATCGTCTGAATCAAAAACCACTTCAGTGACATCCGAATTATTTTTCATAGATAAATAGGCATTTCTTATATCATTTCTTGAAATTCTAGTTATTTGTTTTGTAACTGCTCCATCTTCTCTCCAACGAGTAATGTATATATAGTTATCATCGACTGCCATTGCATTGGCATGTCCTGCTATGCCGTCGAGAGTAATTACCTTAAAATCATCACCATTATTTAAATTCGGAAAATAATATAATGCTGCTACGTTTTTATTTTCATTTGACTTTAATGCGAACAATCTTTTGAGGTTAGGTCCGATGCCTACACCGCCGACAGAAGTGCAAGAAATAGTGTTTTTGTTAAGTGTGGGTGCTGTATTCAAATCTGCAAGTCGGGTTGTAGACACGGTATATGTAGTAACAGCAGCTAAAACCGATGTATTCATTGTGAATAAAATAGCAGTAAGCATTAATACACTTATTGCCATTGATAATAATTTTTTATTTTTTTTCATAATTAGTATCTCCTTTGTATTTTATAATTTTATTTGTAATAAGTTTTAACGAAATTCAGATATATAAATTTTCTTGTATGGTTCATTGGAATCACCTCTTTCTTTTTTATTTGATTTTAACCCTTCTACTATATAAACCCTTTAACCTTGTAATTTGTGACAAACTTTTTTTGATCTTTTTTAATTTTGGCAATTCGCATAAATTTGATTGCCTTAATTTGGTTGAAATAACAAAGAATTTTAGAATATCGCCGATGTGCTATTTAATCTGATAGTTTCGTAAGCCGTTCCGCTGTACACCTTTGCTATTGTTCTTGTGCGATATGTATCCGAAACTAATGTGCCGCTTTGATTGGTAAAAGTGGCATAATCAGAATTTACCGTTTTAGTCCAAGACTGAATATTAACCCAACTGGTTCCCTCAAGTCTTTGTAATCGTTGTGTAATTACTATTTTAGTAACTCCTGTTTTACCTGAAACTTGACTTATACAAGTTGCTACTTTCGATACAATCTTAATTGTCGATGTAACTTTGCTTGCATATGTATACATAGGACTTACGGTTTCCTCATCAATAACCGCCGCTGAAGCAGGTAAGGCGATGCAGCAAAGCATCATTACAATTGTTAAAGATAAAGAAATTATTTTTTTAGTCATTTTTTCTTCCTTTCATTTTAAAAAATAAAAAAGGTTTATATAATAGTCGGGTTTTTACCCTTCTACTATATAAACCTTTTAAATATGTAATTTGTGACAAGCTTTTTTAATTTTCTTTAACTTTCAGCGATGTGCACAAATTGATTGTCTCTTCTTTAGATAAGTTGCTATCTAATGCGAATAAATACTCTCCATCATCCCATATAACGGTAATATCAGATGAATTGGTAGATATATACACAATATATGACTGATTTCCAATTACTTCATATGATTTTATTGAACGTTCATTATCTATACCCATGCCCAATCCGTACTTTGTGAATTGAGAAAAAATTATTCGTTTATTATCGGAAACGTATACATATATAGCACCTCCCTCGGTAATTGATTCCTCTACCAATTCAAATCCCTCGGGAACATAGCCCAATTCATAAATTTTTTCTAAATATTGCGGTGGATTATTTTCTTCTACGGTTTTAGTATCCGGTTCAATCAAATCATAAGTAGAAAAAGTTTTTATAAAGAAATCGCTAAGTGCTTCTCTTACTGCGCTGACGGAGAGCGATGAGCACATTATTGCGATTATCGCCGCGACTATTACCGCTATTCGGCGCGCTTTTGTAAGAGTCATTTTATAATAAACATTATCATAGGACTTAAAAATCCTATTCATTTTCTTTTTGAATTTTTCAGAGGGGTTAAATTCACTTTCATCAAACTGCGTATTTTCAAGCCATGCTTTTTCATAAACACCCAGCGCTTGCACGAGAATTTCATCGGTTAAAATATTATTCTTCATTTAACATCTCTCCCAACATTTCTCTGGCTCTTTGCAGACGTTTTCTCGCCGCCGAGGCTGAAATGCCAAGCATTTTCCCCAAATTCTCGCCCGTACAGCCGTAGCGATACTGCAAAAGCAGAATATCGCGATAAGCTTCGGGCAGCTGCGCAATTTTTTGCGCTACAAAGCGAACGCTTACTTCGCTTTCAACATTTTCATTTTCGATTGCAAGGTCGTCTGCGTTTTCCAGTGTAATATATTTGTTTCGTTTTTTTAACATGGTTTTAGCCACGTTTCTCACCACTGTTACAAGAAAACCTTTGGTTTTCTCAGTATCTTTTTCATCAATTTTATCAAGACTTTTTGTAAGACGTAAAAAAGCCTCATGCACCGCATCTTCGGCGTCATCTCTGTCACCCAGCACAGAAAAAGCAAGATTAAGCAGAATATTATAATAAGTGTTATAAACCCGTTCAAACTTCAGTCGGTCGGATTCATCATCAATAAGAGTTAAATAAAATGCCAGCATTTTTTGAAAATTCCTTTATTTTGCGAATATACCAACATTTTATCACAAAGAATTTTATTAATCAATATGTATTAAAAAGCGGTTGCAAGAAAATATTAATACACGAATAGTTACAGAAGGACTTCTTGCAACCGCTTTTTTGCAAGAAAAAAGGTTTATATAGCAGAGGGCTTAATTTTTACCCTTCTACTATATAAACCTTTTAAACCCCCGATTTGTGACAGGATTTTTTAAAAAATTTTTAAAATTTGCGATTTTTGGTTATTTGTACAAATTTCGCTTGCTCAATTTAGTGAAAATCACAACGGATTTTCACCATCTGACCTTCCAGCGGTCGGAACAATCCTCACTCGGTTTTTTTACTTCCTTGCGAACTGATGATTTTTTGCTTAGATTTTTTAAAGTTTTATCAAACTTTTTAGAGTCGCAAGGAATCGGCTGGCGTTTTTCAGTAAAATGCGAGAGATAAGCGCTCGCGGTCATCTGCGACTGATAAACGCCGTCAAAACCCCTTGCGATAAGCGGCTCGCCGTATAAAATATTATTACAGAAATTCTGTAAAACAGCGATATGTCCGTTTACATCATCAGCGCAGGAAAATTCCGAGTAATCATACGGTGCATCATAAAACCCCTCGGTTTTAGTAAAACAAAATTCACGCTCACTCTCGCGCAGTTTCCAGAGTTTCAGTTTACCCTCTTCGAGTACGATTTTTCCTTTATCGCCCGAGATTTCAAGGCGGTTAGTCCCAGGGCTTTCACCCGTTGAGGTGATGAAAACCGCTGACGAGCCGTCGGCATATTTAAAGCTAAGCTCCGCGTCATCCTCAACCTCAATATTATGGTATTTCGCAATTGAAATATTAGCGTAAACGCTCTGCGGTACACCGAAAATCCATTGCAACAGGTCAAGCTGATGCGGTGCTTGATTCATCAGCACTCCTCCGCCTTCACCGCACCAAGAAGCACGCCAAGGCGACGACTCATAATAGCTCTGAGTTCGGTACCAGTTGGTAGCCTGCCAAACAAGGCGCTTTTTTTCGCCGATTTCGCCGTTTTCTACTAACTCTTTTGCCTTTTTAAAAAGCAAATTTGTGCGCTGATTAAACATTATACCGAAAGTCTTGCCCGAGTTTTCTGCCGACTCAATCATTTTTTCGATTTCGTCCTGCAAAACTCCAATCGGCTTTTCGGTAAGAACGTGTTTACCCGATTTAAAGCAATTCACCGCAATGCTCGGATGAGCATAATGCGGCGTCGCAATAATCACCGCATCACACTCAGCCTTTTTCAACAAATCCGTATAACTCTCAAAAACTAAAATATCGGGAAAATCCCGTTTCAATCTCGCTCTTGCATCTTCATCGGTATCGCAAAGCGCGCTTAAAACAGCGCCCTCGATTTTGCCTTCATAAAGATGACGAGCGTGAGTTGTTCCCATATTTCCGACACCGATAATGCCGAATTTCAGTTTATTTTGCATTATAACTTCCTCTTGTGTCTGCAATAACCTCGGTTGCGTTTTCATTTAATTTTGAAGTTGCAACACGTTTCATAAGCTCTTCGTAATAAAGCTCCTCATCAAGCGGTAATTCAACCGCCTTTCCTGTCCAATCCGACAAGTGCATTGCATTTGAAAGGGTAAGTCCGTTTATACCCTCGTCACCGTTTGCCACAAGCGGCTCGCCGCGTAAAATTGCGCCTGCAAATGCGTTCATAACGCCGACGTGCTGAGGATTATCTTCTTTATCGATTTCGATATCAAGTTTGGTCGCCTTAGGTGCGCCAAAAGGGTTTTTGTTTGTGAGCGTAAACTCAGGCTCTGCCATTTCTAGCTCGTAAACGGTAAGATTGCCGTCCTCGACAACGAGTTTTGCCTTATCCATCTGAACTTCAAAGCGATTCGAGCCGCAGGCATCACCCGTTGAGGTAACGAAAACGCCTGTTGCGCCGTTTTCGTATTCGAGATAAGCGGTTACATCGTCCTCAACCTCGATATTATGCCATTTACCGTATTTAAGATTTGCCTGAACTTTCACAGGCATACCGCAAATCCACTGCATAAGGTCAAGGTTATGTGGACACTGATTTAAAAGCACTCCTCCGCCTTCACCGCGCCAAGAAGCACGCCAAGCGCCCGAGTCATAGTAAGCTTTAGGGCGATACCAATTGGTGATAAGCCAGTTTGTACGTCGGATTTGACCGTATTCACCGCTTTTAACAAGCTCGCGCATTTTCTTGTAAACCGAGTTTGTACGCTGATTGAACATCATACCAAAAACAACGTTGTGTTTTTTAGCTTCTTCGTTCATTTCGCGCACCTGTTTTGTGTAAACACCGGCAGGTTTTTCAACCATAACATGAAGTCCCGCTTTCATAGCGGCGATTGCGTATCT
>JBGVHY010000246.1:0-2898 GCA_045122755.1 Acutalibacteraceae bacterium
GCTGATTTTTAAGAATGTAAAGTAAATCATTACAAAAGGCGGTTGTTTTAGGGGGAAAACATATGAAGAAAATAATTAGTTTAATATTGTCGGTAGTTATGGGTTTGAGTATAACTACTGCATTCTCTGTGAATGCTGAAGAAGTGCAGACAAGCGGTAAATGCGGAGATAATATCACTTGGAAATTCGATAAATCAACATCTACACTGTATATTACAGGTATAGGTGAGATGTATGATTTATCTTATGGAAAAAGTGCAGAATATTCAGGTATATACTCTCAAAATGGTGAGAAAATTAAAAATATAATAATATCTGATGGTATTGTCAGTATCGGTGATTATGCTTTTAGAGATATTAGTTCGATTGTTAACTTTACTTTTGGTAAAGACATTAAAACTATAGGAAAATATGCATTTGCAGACTTATATGGTTTTGAGAAGCTTGCAATTCCTGATAGTGTAGAAGTCATCGGAGACTGGGCATTCTATAATTGCGGAAATTTAAAAGAAGTTACTTTCGGTAAAAATCTTAAAACAATCGGTGAGGGAGCATTTGATACCTGCTACAGATTAGAAAAAGTAGCATTTTGTGATGGCATTGAAGAAATAGGCAAATATGCTTTTAATCAATGTGCTGCACTAAAAAATATTACTGTTCCAACCAGTGTTACAAAAATCGGTGCTTTAGCTTTGGGTTACAGCTTCGATTGGGACATGAAAAATGACACAAGCACAGTTAGACCTGATAAAGGCTTTGTATTAACTGCAGAGTATGGGTCTGCGGCACAGCAGTACGCTTTTAAAAACGGTGTTAACTATAACGATGTAAACGGCTGTGAAACTCATACTTTCGGCAAAAAACAGACCGCAATTAAAAAAGTTTGCAACAAACAGCGTGGAATGTATTATAAACAGTGCAAAAACTGTAATTCAAGAAGATTTTCATTTAAAACAAAATCTCATACATTTAAAACAGGCTCAACAAAAGTAGTCAGAAAAGCCACTTTCTTTAAAAATGGGCTAAAGACAAAATACTGTACTTATTGTAAAAAGAGAATTAAGTTTAAGACTTATAAATACATAAACGAAGCATTTGTTTCTCGCAAGGTTTACAAAGATAAAGTTAAGTTTACACTTACAAACAATCAAAAAGGCGTTACGCACTACGAGGTTCAGCTTGTAAAAGAAAACGGAAAATATAAAAATGCTAAAAAATTTGTAGTTGATAAAAATTCTGAAATCGTTTTTGATGGTCTAAAGAAAAATACAAATTACGAGTATAGAAAGCGCCTTGTAATTAAACAGGGTAATAAAACCGCAAAAGGTGGTTGGACTTACAGTTGGTTTACAACTAAAAAGTAGAGTTCGTAACGTATATTTTTATTATGAAAAGAGAAAATAACAAATGGTATATCGACAGTATTACAACTTACTCGGCTGAAGTTTAAAACAGATTTTAAAAGCAACGCATTTTGCGTTGCTTTTTTGATATTAAAAATCACAAATAGTAGAACAAAAACATTGACAAAACCACTATATATGGTGTAAAATTAATATGTATTTTTATGTTTAAAGGAGTATTAATGGGTAATGGCTAAAAAGGCTTCCTACGGAAACGAAAGTATATCATCGCTCAAGGGCGCTGACCGTGTTCGAAAAAGACCTGCGGTTATTTTTGGATCTGACGGTATCGAGGGTTGTCAGCATTCTGTTTTTGAGATTATTACAAATGCTATTGACGAGGCGCGTGAGGGATACGGTAAAAAAATAATAATTACAAGGTATCTCGACCATTCGATAGAAGTTCAGGACTTCGGACGAGGCTGTCCTGTTGACTATAACCCTAAAGAAGATAGATTCAACTGGGAGCTGCTTTACTGCGAGCTTTACGCAGGTAGTAAGTATGATAACGACGAAGGCGGAACTTATCAGTTTTCACTCGGTACAAACGGCCTCGGTCTTTGCTCAACTCAGTATTCCTCAAAATATATGGATGTTGAGATTAAGCGCGACGGATTTAAGTATACCCTTCATTTTGAAGAGGGCGAAAATATCGGCGGTTTGCAGAAAGAGGAATACGCGGGTAAAGATACAGGTACTCGTACCCGTTGGCTACCTGATAACAACGTATTTACTGATATTAATATTCCTGTTGAGTTTTACGAGGATGTATTAAAAAGACAGGCTGTTGTAAATGACGGTCTTGTTTTTGTATTTAAAAATCAGGTTTCGGGCGGCAAATTTGAAACTAAGGAATTCTGCTATAAAAACGGTATTCTTGATTATATAAACGAAACAGTCGGCGAAGAGGCAGGTTTTATTGAAACTATGCTCTGGCAAGGTGAGCGAAAGGGACGTGACCGTGCGGACAAGCCTGAGTATTTAGTTAAAATGAATGTTGCGCTAAATTTCTCAAACAAGGTACAGAAGAAAGAATATTATCACAACTCGAGCTACCTCGAATACGGCGGTGCGCCTGATAAAGCGGTGCGCTCGGCATTCGTTTCGCAGTTCGACGCGTTTTTTAAGGCGAATAATAAGTATAATAAGAATGAGTCTAAAGTTTCATTTGCGGATATTGAGGAGTCTATTGTAATGGTAATTTCCTCATTTTCTAATCAGACTTCTTACGAAAACCAGACCAAAAAAGCGATTACCAATAAGTTTATTCAAGAAGCTCTTACTGACTTCTTAAAGCATAATCTTGAAGTATTTTTCATTGAGCATAAACCGCTTGCTGAAAAGGTCGGCGAGCAGATTTTAATTAATAAGCGCTCAAGAGAGAAGAGCGAAAAAGAGCGTCTTAATATAAAGAAGACCTTGCAGGCTTCTACGGATATGGCTTCACGTGTGCAGAAATTCGTTGACTGCCGTTCTAAGGATACATCAATCCGCG
>JBGVHY010000247.1:0-4650 GCA_045122755.1 Acutalibacteraceae bacterium
TCTTACCATCAAGCATAATGTTGTTGATAAGGCGAGTTACTAATTTTGAGTTATAAAGCGGATCTGGTAAAACGTCACGCTTTGCGATCTGGCCTCTTCTTGGCACTGCGCTTCCCTCCTTCATAATAATGATATCTTAGGTACTCGAACAAAAAATCCGTATAGCACCGAGGCAGATTACATAATATATATAAACTGCCTATGGCGAACTTGCGCCATTTGCTAGGTTGATTTCGTCAAGTTTTTAAATTACGTCTTTCAAAGAATTATTTCTTAGGACGTTTTGCACCGTATTTTGAACGGCCCTGCATTCTTCCTGCAACACCCTGTGTATCGAGTGTACCACGGATAATGTGATAACGTACACCAGGTAAGTCTTTTACTCTACCGCCGCGGATAAGTACAACGCTATGCTCCTGGAGGTTGTGACCGATACCAGGGATATAAGCTGAAACTTCGATACCGTTTGAAAGTCTTACACGGGCAACTTTACGAAGCGCTGAGTTAGGCTTTTTAGGTGTCATAGTTTTTACAGTTGTACATACGCCACGTTTCTGTGGAGATGACTGGTCTGTTGGAATGCTTTTCTTTGAGTTAAATCCTTTGTTCAAAGCAGGAGCTGTTGATTTCTTTACAGAAACCTGTCTGCCGATGCGGACTAACTGGTTAAAGGTTGGCATTTTATTTTCTCCTTTCTTTAATAATCACTTTTGCATACGGGCATAACACCCGAAAATACATTAGCTTTTAAATTTTATAACAAAAAGCTTTATTTGTCAACATTTTTTTGAATTTTTTATGTTTTTGCGGTTTTAATGAAAATTTAGCCGTTTCATTTGTCTATTTTAACCAAGACGAGCCGTTTTATTCAAGCCTACGAGCCGTCACCCACAAGCCTATCTATTTTCGTAGTGCGGTTTACTTTCAACCCTCCGTTTAAATTAACCATACATTCCTCCCATGTGTCATTCCAAGCATAACAAGGAATCTCTTTTAAAATTCATAGCGCAAGCGATACCGCAATTATTCATTATTAATATTCATCATACATTCAACCAAACGTTGTCCTAAAACACCTAAAAGGGTTGCAAGACGCAAGAAAAAGGATTGCGCTCTGAAGCGCAATCCTTTTTAATTGTATCCGCCTGAAAAGCTTTTTGCAAACAGCCTTTCAATATTTTTTCTAAGGAGTGTATACTCTGCTGAGGTTAGTTCAGGGTCGGCTTTTAAAATCTCCCTTGCCAATCTCGAGGTGCTTTTAAGCGCTCCCCTGTCATCAAAAATGCTTGCGATTTTAAGAGTTGGCAGACCATGCTGTTTTGAGCCAAAAAAATCACCCGGTCCGCGCAATTTTAAATCCTCATCTGCAATTTTAAAACCGTCGGTTGTATCACACATAACTTTAAGTCTTTGTTTTGCCTCGTCATTCTCGGCATCGGAAATCAAGATACAGGTTGCCTGTTCCTCGCCTCGTCCTACACGACCGCGAAGCTGATGCAACTGAGAAAGCCCAAAACGGTCGGCATTTTCAATAACCATAATGTTAGAATTAGGTACATCAACACCGACCTCGATAACAGTTGTTGCCACAAGTAGTTGAATTTCGCCGCTTGCAAAGTTACGCATAACCTCATCTTTTTCGGCAGGTTTCATTTTGCCATGCAAAAGTCCTAATTTATAATCCTTGAAAAAGCCTTTTTGCAGTTTTTCATAGAATTTGACCGCTGAAACCAAGTCAAAATCCTCATTTTCATCGACCATCGGACAGACGATGTAACCCTGCTGACCTTTATCAAGATGTTTTTTGACATAAGTATAAGCGCGTTTGCGGATTTCGCTTGTTACGCGGTAAGTTTCGACTGGTTTTCTTCCTGCAGGCATTTCATCAAGCACCGAGATATCAAGGTCACCATAGATAACCAGCGCTAAAGTTCGCGGAATAGGGGTTGCGCTCATTACAAGAGTGTGCGGATTGTCGCCTTTTTCGGAAAAAGACGAGCGCTGACCGACACCAAAACGATGTTGTTCATCAGTGATAACTAAACCTAAATTTTTAAAATCAACGCCGTTTTGTATCAACGCGTGAGTACCGATTAAAATATCAATTTCACCGTTCTTCAAAAGTTCTAACACCTTTTTACGTTCGCTTGTCGGAGTTGAGCCTGTAAGCAGCATTACGCGAATACCTGTACCGTTCATCATTTTGGAAATTGACGAATAATGTTGCTGTGCTAAGATTTCCGTAGGCGCCATAAGCGACGATTGAAAGCCGTTTTTTGCCGCGTTATAAAGCAAAGCCGCCGCTACCGCTGTTTTGCCCGAGCCTACATCGCCTTGCAAAAGCCTTGACATAGGCGTGATACTCTGCAAATCACCTGCTGCGGTTTTGATTGCGCGAAGCTGTGCGCCTGTCGGCGTAAACGGAAGTTTTTTTATAAACTCATCGGTAAAATCTTTCGGCATCGGTTTGGTTTTTGCGGTTTTATTATGACCTTTAAGCATCAAAAGACCGATTTGCAAATTCAGCAATTCTTCAAAAACCAAGCGCTTTTTCGCGATTTCAACCGATTCCGAATCTTTTGGAAAATGTATGTTTTCTATAGCGAATCTTCGGTGGCAAAGCTCTTGACTTTGCCTTATTTTTTCAGGGATTGGGTCAGATAGATCGTCGCCAAGAAGCTCAAGCGCCTGTGCAACGCATTTTTCAATGTATTTAGAATTAAGCCCTTCGGTTGTATGATAAATCGGGCGAATTTTATCGCTCTCGACAGGCTCAACAGACGGAGAAGACATTTCCTTTCGGAAAAAGCTGTTTCCCGTAACCTTGCCGAAGAAGAGAAACTCGCCGCCGCGGAAAATTTTCTGTGCCGCGTATTTTTGATTGAAAAGAGTGACAAACATATTTGCCATACCATCGGTAACGGTGAATTTATATAGCGTAAGACCTTTGCGTATACGCACCTCGGAAACTTTAGTGGAAACATAGCCTTTTACGCAACAGTTCTCACCGAGCGGTGCTTCGGAAACTGAGTAACATTTGCTCCAATCCTCATAATGACGCGGATAAAATTCGAGCAAGTCACGCGTTGATACAATGCCGAGTTTTTTAAACTGTTCAGCGCGTTTAGCACCGACACCTTTTAAATTCGCAATATTAAAACTGTTTAAAGACATTAGTTTTCACCTGCTTTCAAGAAAATTTCAAAAAAGGCGGATATAAAAATCCGCCTTTAAAAAGTTTATTCAACAGAGATGATATAGTAATATACCGGCTGACCGCCTGGGATAAGAGTAATCTCAGCATCTGAAGGAAGTTTTTCCGCGAGAGCCTCTTTAGTCTTAACTGCCTCATCCTCAGAAACATCCTCACCGTAGATAAGAGTTACGAACTGACTTTCTTTCTTAAACAGCGATTTTGTAAGCTTAACAACTGCTTTTTCGGTATCCTGCTCAACAAATGAGAGTTTGCCGTTTTCGAGTGCTAAAATCTCGCCCTGTTTAATCTTGTGACCTTCATAATCAGAATCACGAGCCGCAAATGTGATACTGCCTGAACCTACTGCATCAGCTGCTGCTTGCATAGTATCGGCATTTGTATCAGCATCAGCATCAGGATCGAACATAAGCATTGCGGAAATACCCATCGGGATTGATTTTGTTTGCAAAACAACAACCTTTCTTGTTGCAAGTCGGGTAGTCTGCTCAGCAGCCATAATGATATTTTTATTATTAGGCAAAACGAATACGGTTTTAGCCGGAGTAAGCTCAACTGCACGCAGAATATCATCAGTAGATGGGTTCATAGTCTGACCGCCTGATACAACGTGGTCGGCACCGAGGTCGGTAAAGAGCCCTTTAATACCCTCGCCTGCCGCAATTGCAACAAAGCCATAATCATTTTCAGGAGCTACAGGAGTGTAAGCGCCGTTGTCATCAGACTGAACAGTTGATTCAATCTGAGCATTTCTCTTTGCTTCCTCATGCTGCTCGCGCATATTTTCAATTTTCATATTGATAAGCGAGCCGTTTTCAAGGCCTTTTTGAAGCGCCTTGCCCGGGTTATCAGTATGAACATGAACTTTAATAATAGACTCATCATCAACAACTACTACGCAGTCACCGATTGTTTCAAGATAAGCGCGGAGCTTATTAGCATCGTCCTGCTTATCTTTTTCTTTTTTAACGATAAATTCGGTACAATAGGTAAATGTGATTTCGCCTTCCCATTCAGCAGCCGCATTTGTAGCAGTTTTCTCAACAGGCGCTACAGCGCTTGTGGTATCGCTTTCAATAACAACGCCGTCTTTGAAAACAGAAAGCATACCTTCAAATATTTTTACAAGTCCTGCGCCGCCTGCGTCAACAACGCCGGCTTTTTTAAGAACAGGTAAAATTTCAGGAGTTTTAGCGAGCGCCGCTTTTGCACCCTCAACCGCAACCTCGAAAACTTCAACAAAATCGCTTTTTCCGTTCTTTACTGCTTCCTCGGCAGCTTCGCTTGCTTCACGAACTACAGTAAGAATAGTACCCTCAGTTGGTTTCATAACAGCTCCGTATGCTGCTTTTGTACCTTTTTTGAGCGCCTCAACGAGCTGTTCACCGTCAGCAGTTTCGCAATCCTTAAAGCCTTTTGAAAAGCCGCGGAAGATA
>JBGVHY010000248.1:0-6642 GCA_045122755.1 Acutalibacteraceae bacterium
CAGCAACAACTTCTTCAACTCCTACACAGCCGACTAAACCTATTTGTGTACACACTACAGTACTCAAGAATTTCAAATCAGAAACATATTTTGCTGAAGGCTATTCAGGTGATACATACTGTGTAAAATGTAACCAGATTGTTACAAAAGGTACAAAGGTTGCTAAGCTTGTATTAAAAACACCTAAGCTTAAAGCTAAGGCAGTTAACAAAAAATTGAGAATCAAATATAAGAAGGTTGACGGTGCAACAGGTTTCCAGGTGCGTTATAAGATTAAAGGTAAATGGAAGATTAAAACTTTCAAGGCTAAGAAGAATGTTACGAGATTTATCAAAAAGGTAAATGTGGGCAAGAGATACAAAGTTCAGGTTCGCGCAATGGTTAAACAGGGTAAACTCAAAGCATTCAGTAAATGGTCTAAAGTTAAAAAGGTTACAATTAAATAACACATAAAAGAGGTGCTGATTACAGCACCTCTTTTTCTCTGCTTTTACAAAATCGAATTGGAACGCATAATACAGGGCTTTTTATGTTCAAATATTAAATTTGTTCAATAAAAGTTAAAATAATTGTATATTTTTATTGAAATTGCATATGAAATATGGTACAATAATGCTAATTGAGAGAATTATTTTTTAGGAGAGTTATTAATGAAAAAGATTATATCGTTATTTCTATCACTAAGCATTATCTTTTTATCAATGTCCTGTGCTATGGGGATTACTCATGTAGCGTATGCTGATACTGTATCCGATGAATTGGTTACTGAGAAAAATCTTCCGTTACCAAGCGGATATGGGATTGATATGCTTATGAGTTTTGATACAGATGATGACTGTAGGGGCACTTTATCAACAGAAGAGGGTACTTATTTTGACACTGCGTCAAATGCTGAGACTCTTACTGGCTATTGGTCTGAACATAGGATGTTTACTGAATACGTTCCACTTATCGGCAAAGGTTTTATGTTCTGGTATAAATCCGAAGCAGCTTGTGTTTTAAGACTAAGAACACAGAACAACGGTCTTGTTATGGAAGCTAACTTACCGTCTTGCCCTGATGGCCAGTGGATTACATATTACTATTTCGGAACATGTATTAACTTTACTTTCAAGACAGATATGTCTTCGGATATCCGTACAGTAATTGCTAACACAGATAATAGATATATGCTTAATATCATTTCTGTGAGTGGAAATGTCATTTATATTGATGAATTTTTTACATTTTCACCGAAAATTACTCCTGCTGATACGTATGATAATGATGAACAAGCTTTTAAGTTTTCACTTAACAGATATGAAAAATCATCAAAAACAGTTGCTGAGTATTCTGATGACGGCTCGGTTACTTTATCGTCACAGTATGGCTCAACTACAAACAACAGCCCTGTAAATATTTATTATAATATGGATGTTGAACAGCTTGGCAAAGCAATCGAGATTGCAAAACAAGGCTCAGGTTATTTGCAGATTCAGGTCGAGAATTTAAGCTGCCTTAATTCTTCTGATGAAGAAGCCTATGCATGTATAAATCTCAAAATAGGTGGAATCGAAAAGAAGCTTATAAAGTATCATTATGGCAGCGGTACAACCGAAGCTTTTCTTATAAAAGTAGATGATGTTGAATCGGTCGATGCAGTTACAACTCTTTTTGTAGGTATTACCGGAAGCAACATAAAAGATGTTAAGTTTAAATTTTCACCCATTACTGTTTTCCATTTTCCTGACGACGAAATAATTATGCAGGCTGAAGATTTAAGCCCTAAGCATTATACAAGTAGCGGAACAACAGAAGATGCGCCGATTTCAACCGATTCTGACGGAAACCGCACATATGTATATTCTAATACAAACGATAGCTGGATTTCATTCCAATTACCTGAGCTTACGGTAGGCGAATATGAGGTTTATGCTAACTGTAATGCAATTGTTAATACAAATGTAAAAGTAAATGTATCGATCAATAATTTACGACAGCTTACAGATGTTGTATTTGCTGATGAAACATATTCTTCACAAAGACATAATATTAACATTCCGATAGGCAATCTGAAAATTACTAAAAGTTATTCCGACGGTGCTTCAGTATTGAAGTTTTCATCAATTCAGTATTGCAGCGCTCAAATTTTCGTTGATTATTTTTCATTTAAAAAGACTGATACCGCAGTCGAGGCTGAGCCTTCATCAAACTTTGTAATCAAAGATTATCCTGAAATGGAGAATTACGAGATTAAGACAATTCTTAATACCTATGATACATATATCTGCGGTAGTTATGAGAGATGGTATAAGACTCAGCAGATTGCAGGTTATGTAGGCGACGGAAATGCTTTTAATCTTAATTCAAGAGCTACAATCGGCGGCGGATTTGATAACAACATTATCTGGAATAACAAATCAAGCGGTTTGGACGGAAATGGTCTTAGATTCTGGTATAAATGTTCCGCAAAAGCTTGGCTGAGATTTTATAACGGCAATATGTCTGAGAGATTTTCGGCTGAACTCCCAATTAATACCGATGGCGGTTGGTATACTATTTATTATTCCGATCTTTTAGATGACGGAGATATGAGCTCATATTACAACATTGAGCTATTAGGTGGCGGAGACAGTTATATCGATGAATTTCATACAATCTGGGAAAAAGAAGGCGACCTCACCTATGAATTAAACGGTGACGGTACTGCTTCGGTTGTGGGCTACAATCTCCGACTTGAAGATGTAACAGTAGCCGAAACATATCAGGGTTGTCCTGTAGTTTCGATTGAAGACGGCGCTCTGTCAGGTTCTCTGACATTAAAGTCAGTTACATTACCTTCAAGCGTTACTATGATAGGCGAAGGTGCTTTTGATGGCTGTTTAAACCTTAAAACTATCAATCTCGAAAATGTAACAACAATCGTCGATGCTGCTTTTAATGATTGTGAAAAGATGACAAACGTTACACTTAATGATGATACTGCAAATATTTCAGCAACTGCATTTACAGGCTGTGATACATTGTATATCAATGTTACAAATAACAGCAATCAGAAATCATATGCAATCTCAAACAGCATTGATTACAAATGTGAAACCGAGGAAGCTTTGCAGTATTACAGAGATTATGCTGATGATGACAGTACAGTAAATATTATCGGTTACAGCGGTGCAGAAGCTGATTTGACAGTACCTGCAACAATTGACGGCGCAAATGTTGTAATGATTGATAGCGGTGCTTTTTCAGGAAACAGCGTTATTAAAAATGTTGTTCTGCCTTCAACTGTTACAACAATAAAATCCGAGGCGTTCAATGCTTGTGTAAACCTGAAATCTATACAGATGAAAGGCGTTCTGACAATCAGCGAAAAGGCTTTTTATGATTGCACTGCTCTTGACACCGCAACCGTAGGGGACACCCTTACAACAATAGACACGAATGCTTTTGCAAATTGCTCTGCTCTCAAAGAGTTCTATTTTGGTGACAGCATCACTTCTATAGGCGACAATGCTTTTAAGAATGTTGCCCCTATTGCGGTTTTGACTGATGCTACATACTCAGCAAAAACAGGCTATTCATACACATATGTAAATGATAATGAATTAAAATATTACCCTGGAAATGATGCTACTTTTGAGTATTACGTTGTGAATTATGTTGCTTCAATCAGCGGATATAAGAGCAGTAGCATTACGGTTGAAATTCCGTCAAATATTGATGGATACGATGTAAAAAATGTTGCTGAGAATACATTCAAAGGTAATTCATACATTACAACAGTAAAATTCAATGAGAATATGCGTAATATTAATGATTATGCATTCTATGACTGCGCAAAGTTAGCCTCTGTAACATATCCTGAATCTTTAAGAAAAATTACAGAATATGCTTTTGCTAGCTGTCCATCATTGCTAAGCGTTTCGCTTACAAACGTTGTTGTCATAGCTGATACAGCTTTTGATGATACTACAGCAATCAATATAGTTCAGACAAACTTTATGCGAGATGCTCTTGACTATGTTAACGGAATTACAGCAGGCTGGAATCTTGGTAATACACTCGACGCACATAGCCATAAGTACAGCTACGGTGACTTAACTGTTTCCCAAAGTGAACAGCTCTGGAGAGGATGGAATTATATCTCTCAGGACTTGTTTGACCTTGTAGTAGAGAATTTTAATACAATCCGTATCCCGATTACTTGGAACGCATTTATCAATCCTGATGATAATTATAACATTGATAAAGAATTTATGGATAGAATTCAGGAAGTTGTTGATATGTGCTATAAAGCAGGTTTTAAGTATATTATTATCAACACTCACCACGATTCTGACTACTATTTCAACGTTAACCCTGAAAATGACCTTGAAGAAGGAAAGGTTGTAATAGGACGTGTTTGGGAGCAGATTAGCGAGAGATTTGCTGATTATGACGAAAAGCTTATTTTCGAGTCTATGAACGAAATTCGTTCATTTGAAATGGACTGGTCAAGCGCTGATTGGAACGGTAACGACGAATTATACGAGAATTACAATAACCTTAATAAGATTTTCTATGAAACCGTAAGATCTTCAAGCGGAAATAATGCGGAACGTTATCTTTTACTTCAGACTTACGGCGGTATGCGCGACGGAAAACATATTGGAAGCCTCTGGTTGCCTGATAAAGAAACAGATGACCACATTATCGCTTCAATTCATTGGTACAATGAAACTGTTACCGAAGCTTATTGGACGGGAATTCTCAATATGTGTAAAAAACAATGGATAGATAACGGTATTCCGTGTATTGTCGGTGAAACAGGCTTGCCTACATATTATGACAGCGAAGGAAACATCACCGTTTATGATGATGATTACCGCGAAAAATGGGGAACATTTGCTTTCGGATTATTCGAGCAGTACGGACTTAAAGCAATTATTTGGGAGGACCATGGTACGTATTCTACTGTGAATTACAACAGTACCGACGGTTACTACTGGAAGTTCCCGAAATATGTTGCGGCAATTACCGAGGCGACCAAAAAATCGGATACTGATACTGATACTGGCACAACGGTTGGATACTCTGTCACTATTGACGGCACAGAATATTCAAAAGTTACAAGTGGTGCTTCGATTACATTACCTGAAAACACTGATTACGGATTTGTAGCTTATACTGACGGAACAAATTATTATACACCTGGTGACAGCCTTACAATAAGTGCAAATGTATCTTTGACTTCTGTATCATTAGCATTTGAGATGATGGCAGGAACATCTTTCAGATACAATAGTCCGTCGGGACTCAGATTCTATTCAAAAGTTGATACTGATTTGATAGATGCTCTGAGAGCCGCCGGTGCTACAATTGAACTGGGAACGCTTATTTCGCAAAGAGTCATAATCGGCGATCAGGATTTTACTAAAGAGCTTGATGGCTTATATCTTGATGTAAAGTATACATCGAAAAAATGGTTTAATAATAACGGCTTTAAGGGATTGGTAGGTTCTATTGTTAATGTTAAAGAAGGTAATACCAACGCCCAGTTTGTCGGAAGAGGATATATAACCATTAAATTCGGCAGCATAGAAAAAACAATTTATGCTGAATATGCAAATTCGGATATTTCCAACAATTCAAGAAGTATAGGATATGTTGCCAATAAGATTATGCTTAATGATTATAACGACCTTTCTGATGACCAGAAAGTAATAGTAAAATTCTATGCTGACCTTTATGATGGTAATGATAAGTATTCAAATAATGATCCGTACAACACAGACAAATGGTAAAACTTTTTCGATAATTAAATAATAAATCCCTGAATATACTCTATTGAGGTGTTTAAAATGCTTGAGTATATTTGGGGATTTTTATGTTTGTTTTCGGTTATTAGCGCTCTTATCTGCGGTAGGATAGATGAGCTTAATAATGCGCTTTTTGAAGGTGTAAAAGATGCAGTTTCACTTATAATCAGCCTTATCGGGACAATTTGCTTCTGGTCGGGAATAATGAATATAGCGCAAAAGACCGGAATCACAAAATATATCTCAAAGGCTTTGTCACCGATTTTAAAACTATTGTTTAAAAACGCTAATGATGAAACCAAGGATGCAATAAGCCTTAATATTACCGCAAATTTGCTTGGTATTTCAAATGCGGCTACTCCTTTTGGACTGAGGGCTATGAAAAGTATGCAGAAAAACAATCTGTCACCGCTTGTTGCAACAGATAATATGGTTGTGTTTGTAGTTATAAATACAGCCGCATTTCAGCTGATTCCGACAACGGTTTCAGCATTGCGCGCAAGGTACAACAGTGCCGCTCCAATGGAAATAATAACCTGCATATGGATAAGCTCACTTATTTCTCTTGTTGTCGGTGTGGCGTTTGCTAAGCTTTTAAACCGAAAAGATGGCTGAAATAGGTTTGTTTGCAGTTCCGATAATAGTATTTGCTGTTTTGTTTATCGGACTTTTAAGAAAACAAAAAATCTTTTCGCTCTTCTGCGAAGGCGCAAAGGAAGGACTAAAAACAGTTTTATCTATAACCCCTGCATTAATCGGATTGGTAACGGCAGTTGCATTGTTTAAAGCATCAGGTGCCCTTGATATGCTGATGAGTCTAATCAGGCCTGTAACCGAGTTTCTTGGTATCCCGTCAGAGATTATG